>DATEDZ010000035.1:0-12109 GCA_035281385.1 Polyangiaceae bacterium | reverse complement strand
CGCAGAACGTGAACTACATCAACGCTGGTATGACCATGAATTGGTGATGTAGATGATATCGAGTTAGTGGTAACCTTGCACTCTCCGCAGCGCGGCGTCAGACTCGGTCGCATGCTGCAACTACGCCCCGGCTGTGAGTGTCGCGACCGAGATCTGCCGCCCGCTTCGCCCGACGCCCGCATCTGCTCGTTCGAATGCACGTTTTGCGTCCAGTGCGCCGAGCTCAAGCTGAACGCAATGAGCAGCGAGCAGCGCTACTCGTCGAGCTCGAGCTCCGCGGTGCCGGCAATGGGCAGCATCTTCATGCCCTGCAGCTGCAGCCGCTTGACGCCTTCGGTATAGCGATGACTTCGCAGCCGCGCCTTTTCGCCGGTTTTTGGGTTCACCGCGGTCACGCCGGCTCTAGTCATCGCCTTCAGGCTGCTGGCGACCTTCTTCCAAGCCTGCAACGCCTCGGCGCTGGACGTACGCGCGCTGAGCCCCGACTCTTTGAGTCCGCCACCCTTCACTCGGCCGAGCTCGACGAGCAGCGCGTCGGGATTGTGGTCCTGGAAGTCACCGCTAGTTTTTGCCGGAAGAACTGGCGGTGTCAGGCTCAGCGCCAGCGTGTGGATCGATTCGTCGGCCGCGACGCTGGCAAGCTCCGCCAGCGGCAGCGGCGTCACTCGAAAGGGCGGCCAGGCGAGCGCTGCGAGGTGCAGGTCCAGCTCGTTTGCGCAGCGTGCGACCCAGGGCAGAAGCTCTTCGTCCAATACTGCATGAAACTGAATGGATATGTCGGTCATTGCGGCGAACGGTTCGTTCCGAGGGCGGGGCGGACCTCCACCGGAGCGAGGTCCACCCCCAGGGGCCGTTACTGCTTGGGCGGCTTATCGTAGGGCACGAAGTCGGTGGGCACTCCGCCTTTCTCGTTCAAGTCTTCGAGCGCATCCTGCTCGCGCGTGGCCGCCTCGCCGCCAGCCTTTGTCTTGCCCACGTTTCGCCCCTTGACCTGGCCACTCGGCGTTTCGTAGAGGATGTCGGGCCGCCGACCCGACTTTTTCCCACCGGGGGTCGGGATGAGCTTTTCCTTCTTTCGTCCGCCGCCGGCCAGGATCTTGTTGCCCTCCGCCTCGAGTTTGTCCGCCTCCTGACGGATCGTGGCGTTGTGAGGTGCGTTGGGATCTGTCTTGGGACCCCGCTTGGCACCGGGCGCCTTGCCCGCCTTAGCCTGTACTTTGACCTTGGCCGAGCCCTTCGGCCCCGCCTTCATCGACGCCACGGTCGCCGCTGCCTCGACACCCGTGGCAAGCTTGCCCGAGGGATCGATCTTGTTGGCCTGCTCGATCAGCTCTTCTTTGCCTGCCTCGATGGCCATGCCGATGCCGGTCTTGAGGGGTGTGGCCAAAGCCAACGACCTCTGGGCCATCTGCTGCGCCTGAACGTGCGGTGGGTTGCGCGGAATCGTCGCTTCGCCCGGACGTGGCGCATTAGCGGCCTCGCTCTGCAATAGGACACCCGCGGCCACGGCTATCGCGACGAACCAGATGATGTTGCCGTCGGAGTCTCGGAACGCGACCGGATTGTTCCTGGCGTACGAGTAGAGGCCCAGGCTACCCGGCGCGTAGACACCGCGACCGAATTCGCCCTCCATGTACCGGGCAAGTATTGGATCGGGGCTGATCCACTGACTCTGCCTCGGGTCGTACCAGCGCGCGCCGAAGTAGTAGAGATTCGCGCCGGGATCGAGCTCTTTACCCGTAAACCGGGTCACGCGGCGATTCGAGTAGCGGCCTTCGGTTTGGCTCTGCCAGAGCTCACCGGTTGGAAAGAACTCATCGTGCTGCGTGAGCTCTTGCTCGTCGTTGCTGGCAAACTGCGCGCTGCCAAGGTGGTCGGAGTGGTAGTAGAGCGTCGGCGGATGCGGGAACCACTCGGGGTCCAGCTTGCTGGCGACCAGATCATTGCCGGCATAGATGTGCTTGCTCGGGTAAACGCCATTTCGTATCGTCAGGTTTTCGCCCAGGTAGGCCGTCTCTTCTTGCCCGTGATAGCCGACGTGTACGGCCCGTTTGCCTTCACCGTCGTAGAGTGCGCGCGTCAGTCGCTGGCCCTGCTCCTTGATTTCGTGGACGCGGTCTTCCTCGTCCCACTCGATGGTGCGGCGCTTGTTCTGGTGATAGACCCAGCCCGTTTGATTGCCGCTTTCGTCATAACTAAAGCGGCGTGGGCGGACTTGCCCGTTGAGTATCTGCTCGTCGATGCGGCTGGGGGCGTGGGGCTGAGCGCCGGCGTACTGATAGCTGGCGCGGTAGGTTTGATCTTGATCCGGGTGGTCGGGAGTCCACTCACCAGGCGGGTTCGGCAAGTCACGGAAGCTCGCCTGATCCTTGAGCAGAATACGGCTGATTTCGTCGTACTCGAAGGCCAGGCTGTAGCGATGCCGCCACTGCGAACGATCCTGGTAGATGCCATCGGCTGTGCGAAGCTGATACAGGTCGTCGTAACCGAAGCTTTGCGTGGTGGTCGCCGTGAGCACCTTCGGCTGCATGGTGTCGTCGAACGGGGCGTCATTCCTAATCTCGAGGATGTTGCCAACGCGGTCGTACGCATAACGCAAGCGCTGGAACGGCCTGCCCGGTAAACCCGACTGCACGAGCCGCGGGTCGCGATGGTCGGCGTTGATCTCACGCAGACGCCTGGTCCTTTCGTAGTAGGCGTAGTTCGTTTGCACCCCGTTGCCGTGAACCAGGCGCACGCGCTTTTCGTACTCGTCGTAGCCGATGTGCGTGAAGTAGTCGTACGTCGTCAGCTCGGGCGCGTGCTGGGGCGGCGTGCCCGTCAGCTCCCCGCGCGCGCTCTTGACCAGACCGCCGCGGTCGTAACCGTAGCTCACCACCTCGCGACTTGCGCCGGGGAACACCAGCTGTACCAGGCGCCCGAACGTGTCGTATTCGTACTCGAGCGCGTACGTGTAAGGTGGCTTGTTTGGCGTACGGATGCGCTGAAACACACTTTCCAGCCGCGTCACGTTGCCAAGCCGGTCGTACTCGTAGACCTTTGCCCCGGCCTCGCTCGACTCTTCGACGATGCGGCTGGCGCGGTTGAAGCTCGCGTCGCCCGCCAGCTCGGGTCCGCCATAGGTATAGCTGACGTCGGCGCTTTCCGGATAGTTGATGCGGCGGACCCGATTGAAGTCGTATTCATAGACAATCAGCTGATTTTTGGCGCGCAGCCGCGCGCTCTGCTTTGCGGCCAGGTTGCCGCTCCGGTCGTAGCGCCACTCAGTGCGACCCATGTCGGGGCTGGTCAGCGCGACCATGCGCCCGACCGTGTCGTATGCCGCGGTCGTCACGTTACCTAGCGCGTCTTCGACGCGAACCAGCTCGTCGAGTGCGTTGTAGTCATAGCGTGTCACGAGCTCGGTGCTGCCGACTTCGTTGCGCAGCCGATTGAACTCGACGACGCCCACGATGGCCTCGTCGACGTCGCGATGGGTGATCCGGACGTGGCCGTTGGGATCGGTAACGGTGGTGGCTAGCGTGCTGACGCCGTCCAGTGTGCCGAAGCCGTAGTCCGTGGTGGTGACCGAAGGGTCTGGCGACGTGTCATCGGGCGTGATGAGCCGCCGGTCGCGCGACAAGATGTCGTACTGGAACTCACTGGGGTTGAGCTGGGGCACGCTCGAAAACACGGTTGCGCTGCTGTCTTCGAGGTGACTTTCGGGCGACACCGTCTCGAACGTTGGCTGGCCCTGGCGGTGGACCCGGCCGCGTTCGTCGTAGCTGATCGCACCGCTGACCGTCATCCCGACGCTGGGAGGTGCTCCGCTTCCGTCGTCGCGCTCGATGTCCTTCTTGGTTTGGATGATGCGATCGATGCCATCAGCGAACGTCACGGTGACGATCGGATCACCCGGATGGAAGCGATCCAGGTGTTGCGTGCGCGCCCAGGCTGGAAACGGCGCTGCTACGTCAGGCTGCAGACCGTAGTCGAAGCGTAGCGATGGCTCGGCGTTGTCGTTCGGTCCGAAGACCTGGCTCAAGCGCCCAAAGTCGTCGAAATGGTACTCGACCGCGTGTCCATTCACGTCGACGACCTCGGCGACGGTGCCGAACAAGTAGTTGGGCTGCGTCGTCGAGGTGTAACCAAAGGAATCGACGACCGAGGTGCGGAAGCTCTCAGTCAGATCGTCGTAGTCATAGCTGAGGACGAAGCCACGCGGATCCGTGGTGCTTTGCAGATTGCCAAACTCGTCGTAGGCAAATGACCAGGTGGAGTTGCTGGTCGGGCTGTCGACGTAAGGCGTGCCCGTGAGCGGGTTGATGCCGCCGATCACGACGTTGGTCAACGTCTGGAGCGCCCCCGTGCCCGCGAAATAGCTGGCCGCGCGTTTGCGCAGGAGGTTACCAGATAGATCGCGGCCTTCGACCAAGGACGGTTTGCGGATGTTGAGCGTCGGCTCTTCGTGGTAGGCGATGGTGTAGACTAGGTCGTCCTCGGGCCCATCGTCGCCGTCCTCGCGGAACTGCTCGAGATCACCCTCGACCAGATTCCAAACGCGATGCTCCGCCGAGCGCTTGCCGGGCGCGTTCGGATCCGATGTCGCACCCTCGTAGAACAACGACTCGCGGTCCGTCTCGGCTGGGAAGAACGTCCCGCTGCGTACGGCGGTCGACTCGCCGGGAGCCAGCACGGCGCTGCTGGGGTCGCGCTGGACCAGCACCTGACGCGTGAAGAGATTGCCGGCCGAGTCGACCTCGGCGCTGTCGTGAAGCAGGCCTTTTCGGTAGTAGTCCTGGTTGTGGTGACGGTCGACGACCCGCGATTGATCCTCGCGAATCGTGATCACCGTGGCATAGCCGTAGCCCTCGCGCTCGACGCGATCGAAAAAACCCTGGTCGCGGTCGCTCGGATCTTGCTCGCCCCCCACGAGCCTGTCGTCGTCCCCATACAGGAACTGCCGCGAGTAGACGTTGCCTCCGCCATCGGAGATGGCCACCTTCGCGAGCACCCACTGATTGCTGGGCATGTCGACGCGCGGCTGCTGCGTGCTGCTCGCCGGGTCGACCAGATTGCCGGCGCGGCGGTAGTCGACCTCGAAGCTGCCTCCGAGTGGTCGTGTTACGCTACGCAGCAGGTTGCTCTTGCCGATTTGGTTCAGCTTGGCGTAAACGTTGGCGTTGCCGTCCAGCTTGAGAACGTGATCGACCTTGCCGTCGCCGTCGATGTCGTCGAACTCGAGCTGCGACCAGCCGCTACCCTCCGAATAGAAGCCGTTGCCGCCCACGCAAACGATGAAGCAGACCTTGGCGCTCACGCTGCCGGTAAAGGTCTGCGAGCGGCGGAAGCCCAGAGCATCGGCGCCGCCCGAAAACGTATAGCTCGGCGGGTCGAAGCCGGAAATGTCGCCCCAATTCGGGATGGACAACTGCTGTTCCGGACCGAAGCGGTCCCCCAGGTTGAGCTTGACCCGCAAGGTGGTGGCCTCGTCGGGCATCTTCATCAGCTGATCTGGTAGACCGTCGCCGTTGATGTCCACCAAGTCGACGAAACTGCGCGACACGGTGTACGTGTAGCCGCCGCCGCCGCCTATGCCGGCGGCGCCCACGCTCACGCCAACGCTCTTGCCGCCAGTGTCTTGCAGTCGCACCACGTTGGGCCCGACGTCATCGCTGAATGTCGTCACGATCTCGCCCATCACGTTGTCGACGAACGATTCGATACCGCCGCCGGTGACGGTTGCGTCGCGACTCCAGCCAGTGTTCGCCCACGCGATGGTTTCGCCGAAGCGGTAGCCCAGATTCAAGCGCACCAATACGGCGCCGTCGCTGGGCCGCTTGCGGATATGGTCGGGCAAACCGTCGCCGTTGACGTCGGCCAGCTCGACGTGTGAAGCCGAGTAGCCATAGTCGATGCCGACGTTGAAGCCAGTCGAAAGCAGCGACTTGGAGCGGCCCTGCGAGTCGGTTTGGTTGATCAGACTGCGCTCGACACCCACGCCAGCGCGCGCGCTGCGATGCTCCACGCGACGCAGCTCGTCGAAGCCGAACCCGACCGGTTGCTTGGCGTCGAAGCCCGTTCCGGTGTTGAACACCACGCCGTTGCTGGTGACGCTGTCCGGCAGGCGATCACCGTTGAAATCGAAGAAGTCGAGGTCGGTCGTGGTCGCGCCGGTGTTGTAGGCCGCGTCTACGGGCCCCACCTGAACGTCGAACTCCACGTTCCAGGTCTCGGAGCTGCGCAGGTCCTCGATGTCGCCGCCGGAGGCGCCTTGGCGCAAGCGCGCGAAACGCCCCACGCGCGAGGGCTTCTGGCGACCGGCCGCGATGTAACCGTCCGAATTCGTGGAGACCCACAGCGGCTGCTCGAGGTCGGGCAGACCCTGGCGCCGCGGCACCATGAAGTAGAAGGGGTTGATGCCCGACGACTCTGGAAACGTGAGCAGCGCCTCGGCGAAGTCCTCGTTGCCGTTCCATTGCCCGACGAAGAAGCGGTGATAGCCGCCGGAAAATGGATCGGCCGGCTCGTGAGTGAATGGATTCACTTCGGCGTCGAACGACGCGTCCCGGAAGCGCACGTTGAACTGCGCTGGGGCGCCATTGACGGCTATCGCACCGCTGACAACGCCAGTTACGTCGCTCTCCGAGAAGATCGTGAAGAACAACTGCTCGCCGGCCTGCACCGGCAGCCCGGAGATGCTCAGCGGCAACGCGCCGACGAAGCCGGGGGCCAGCACCTGCTTGAAATGCAAGGCGTGCACGCCCTGCACGACGACGACCACCGGATTCGCGGTTGCGGCAACCTTTTGCACCAGGCCGGTGACGCTGGCCGTGCTGCCGCCGGAGACGACGAAGGTTTCGGTCGGAGTCAGCGGCAAGGTCTGAAAGGTCGGCGAGAAGACTTGCGCCTGATGGGCGATCACATCGAGCGGAATCGGCACCTCTGGCGTCGGATCGTTGTCGATGTTGCAGCCGACGTTGCCATCAGCGCGCAGGCTGCAGGTCACGTCTCCGCAGACGAAGGCCTGGGTATCCGGATTGAGCCGGCAGAAGTTCTGGTACCGGATCAGCGGTTGCCAGAGCACTCGCGCCGGATCGATGGCTATGTCCGAGAGCACGCGCACGCGGATGCTGTTGCCCGCGTCGACATGGAACGAGGTCGTCGGCATCGTGAGCGAATCGAAGCCCGCGCCGAGCACGGTTGACGGGATGATGTCGCGAATACGAATGCCCAGCGCATTCTCTTGAAACACCTCGATACGAACCTCGTCGGAGGTGGGCAGCTTGGCCAGCGTGCCCTCCAGCACGACTTCT
Organism: Polyangiaceae bacterium; assembly: GCA_035281385.1. Taxonomy (GTDB): domain Bacteria; phylum Myxococcota_A; class Polyangia; order Polyangiales; family Polyangiaceae; genus PMG-095. The sequence continues at coordinate 4,814 of DATEDZ010000035.1, read as the reverse complement.
CCCGCCGCCGACGCCACGAACGGCAATTCAGGGCGTCCCGCCAGGCGCTGGTCGTCCGCCTGCGAGAATTGGAAGATGCGCGGGCCATACGGCTCGCGTAGCTCGAGCTCCGCGGCGGAGACGCCGTAGCTGAAGGTCGGGTTCCAAAGCACCTCGTCGAACGTGTCATCACCTCGGACCAGCGGCGACGGGTCTTGCTTGTTGCTGAGGCGGGTGTACAGGCGATCGCCAGCGGCGAGCATGCGCGTCAGGGGGCCGCCGTTACAGCCGTTAGCCGGCGCAGGCGTGCAAGCTGCGAGGTCAGCTGGCCCCACGGCGCGGCTCCAAATCAGCGTGTCGTTGTGGTAGATTTCGGCTCGAACGCCGTCGCCGCCTGCCTCGAGCTTCTGCAGCGCTCCCGAGATGGCGACACTGCCGGCAAATGGCGCGTTCCACCGCAACAGCGCGTCGAGCGGATGCAAGGTGTCGCCCGCCTGGTCGACGAGCTCTTGAGGGCCGCGTTGGAAATCGCCCTGCACGATGGCGCCGAAGGCCGCGGGCGGCGCAAAGCCATCTTCGCCTTGACTGAGTCGAGCCCGCACACTACCGCCCCCGGAGCTTAGAAGATCGGCCCGCCCGTCACCATCGATGTCAGCAGTGATGCGATCGTCGCTCGTGGTGCTCCGCGTGTAGCGCACGCCCGCACCCAATACCGAAAAGCTGATACCGGCCTTGACGTGCCAGCCCGAGCGATTGGTGTGACTCAGCGAGCCCGGCGCCTCGAACAGATCGAGAAAGCCTACATGGCCGCTCGTCGGCTGACGCAGCAAATTGTGGCTGACACGGCCTTGACTATCGATGAGCTCCGCGAGCCCGTCGCCCGTCAGGTCGAAGAGCGAGAGCAGGATGTCGTCGTCACCAGAGTAACCGCCGCCGCCAACAGTGAACGAAATCGGCCCAATACCGACGCCGACCTCGCCGCCGCCACCGGCAGCCGAGTCCTCACTGCGGGACAATCCGTCGGCGCTGCGCGCACCGCCTGGGATCTGAGCTTGCCCCCAGATCGCGGGCTCTGCGAAGAGTCCTGGGGTCGCGTCGAAGTAGTCGAGACGGTGCTCGTAGAGGCGACCACCGAGCGTGACCGCTCCGCTGGCTGCCCGGGTGCCCACGCCATGCAGGCCCACGGTTTCGAGCAGCGTCTTGGAAAAATCGCCGGTGGTGTAGTCGAGCGCGTAGCTTCGTATGACCTCCGTGTCTCCAAGGCGGACATCGATGCGATCGAGCAAGTAACGGGTCAAAACCTGAAAGCCGGTGCGGCCGCCGATGATGACGTCGGGACGGCTTGGCGCGGTACCCGGCGTCCGATTCAGAACGAAGTCGACGTGGTAGGCAGCCTGTAGCCCGCTCGCGACGTGCGACGCATAGTCGATGCGCAGCGGATAGACTTGAACGAACGGCTCACCGTTGTTGCCCTGGTCGCGCCGATAGCTCACGGTCATTGCGTTGCCGAACGTGTCCTCGACGCGTTCTAGGTACCAGCGAGCGATGCGACCGTGCAGCGTCGGATCGCCCGAGGGATCTGCCAGCCTGGCGTTGCTCGACGAGCCGTAGAAGGAGCGCGTACCGCGGTCGTCGGTAACGACCCACGAGTACGTGCTCGGGCCGTCGCCGAGGCGCTCAATGCGATCGAAGGCACCTTCGACGCGTCGCCGGTATAGCGATCCGCCGCTGATCGGTGTGAGCGCTTGCCCGTCGAGCAGATAGTCTTCGCTGCCGGAATAGCGCGGTACACCAAAGCGCGTGTCGATCTCGATGCTCGAGAGTGACAGATCCCACCCCTGACCGAGCCAGCCGTTGGCCGCGTCGCTGTTGTAGCTGAGCGCCAGCTCTGGATGGACACCGTTCCTGCCTGGCGGCACGTCGATCGCGTGCTTCAGGGAAAGGATGCCCGAGCTCGTAGGCTCCGGCGGTTCGATCAGGTCCACGCCCGAGCTCGGGCTCCCGAGCTCGATGTCTTTGAGCTCGTTGGAATGGAAAGCCTTGCCGCCCGGCGAGTCCGGCATGGCCAGCGTGGCGCTGACGAAATCGGTGAAATGTTCGGTGAGCCCCGTCAACCGACCGGGCTGGGTTTCGTCGAAACGCCCAATCTTGATCCACTTGCGCGCTTCTTCGTCGAAGTAGAAGTCGTGCACATCGCGCAGCGAGAGACCCTCTGGAATCTTGGCCGCGTCGTACGGCAAGGTCACCTTGACCGGCTTCTTGAACTTGAGCCCATGCGGACCGAACCGAAACGCCCGTCCACCCGGAACGACGTTCTGCATCGAGCGGTCCATCGACCGCACCTGGTCGCCGACCAGAGGACGGATGGTGACGCGGGTGGCCTCGGAAACTGCCCCCTTCGGTATCTCGAGACTCGCGCCAGCGAAGCTCAGCGTAGCGGCCTGGTTGGGAAGTACCAGCGCCCCGAACGGCGCCCCGTCGTCGACGAGCTGCTCACCTTCGGGGCGGCTCTCGTTTGGCTCCGCTGGACATGGCCCGAGCTCGACGAAAGAAACCAGCTTTTCTCCATCCAGGAAGCGCGCTTCGACCTTCGCGTGCCAAGAACGCCCCCCGCTTGTCTGAGGTGCGGCGAGCTCAACCTCGAAGCTGCCGTCGCGGCCTAGGCGGGATTGCCTGCGACTGCTGGTGACGCGCAGCTCGGCCGCGGCCGCGTCATGCCCTTCCACGAACCCGCGCACGAGCGCTCGGCCGTCACGACATTCCCCATGCAACGGGAAGCTGATGGCCAGACGCCGTTCACTTTCGAGCGGCACCGCGCTTGCGGTCACGAGCAGCCGGGAGAGGGCGACACTTGGCCGGGACGCGCCAGTGGCCGGCGCGGGTTTCGTGTTGAGCGTGAACGTCAGCCCGCTGCTCGGACCGAGCGCCGGATCGAGCTCCACGCGGTGCATACCCGGTGACAACCCGACCAAGTCGACGAGCTGACGGTGCCTGGCGGGTGAGCTCGACCCTGTCACCTGCAATTTGCCGCTCGATGGTTCGAGCAGCTCGAAAGCCAGGCTGTGAGGCTCGCTCGGGCGATCGAATCCGAGCTGGAAGCGCTCGGGACCCTGGGGTTCCGCCTCACCGATGCGCTGAGACACGACGCGGGCCTCGTGCGTTCCGGCGCCGGAAACACCTACCAGTCGCACATTTCGCACGCGATAGCCCGGTCCTTCCCAGGCGCTGACAGGCAAAAACTCGATCGAGTTGCTGCCTTTGCGCAGCCAGCGTGGCGAAATCTCTTCGACCTGCAGCCCGCCGTCTGCCGCTGGAGCCGAGCCGCCGCCCAGCGCCTCCCCGCCGTTGATTCGGCGAACCGGGCTCAGCCAATGACCTAGCCCGCGCAGCTCGTAAACGAGGAAGGCTCGAGACAACGCCTCGGGAGACGACGCGAGGTTCACCTCTAACGTTCGCGCACCGCCCACACGCGTCACCTCCGTCTCGTGAAGAACGGCCGAGCCCTGGGCTGCTCCGAGCACGTTACCCGAAAGGATACTGTCGGCGACCTCGGTTTCGGCGGGCGCTATGGGTAGTGGACCCTCGCCCCAAAATTCCAACTCGCGCAAGCCACGCTGGCCACTCGGCGTCCATACGAGCGAGAGGCTTTCGGCGCTCACTCCTTCCTTTGCAGCAAAGCGCACCCAGCGCTCGGCTAGATTGGAGAGATCGAGCTCGGTCCAGCCGTCGATCGCGCGGCGACCTTCGGCGGATTCGGTGTACACGGTGAGGTGACCATCGCTCGAGCCATAGACGGCGATTTCTTCGAGCCGACGCTGCGCGCCAAAGCTCACGCGGAGCTCGAGGGGTGCGCTCGAAATCGCCTGCGGCCCGCTGCGGGCGCGCCCATCGAATAGGGCCCAGACGTTGCCCGCGCTGGGGCCTTTGGCGGGGAGGGTGACGCTCGCTGGTAGCAGCGGAACCAGTGGGCGCGGGGTAGTGTGCTTCGAGACCGGGGGACGTATCTTCGGCGCTCGGCGTTTGGCCTCGGGTAGCGCCGAAGCGGGCTGCGCTGAAGGCGATGGCTCGGCCGGTCTGGTCGAGTGCTCGGTCGAAACCTGAACGGGGCCAGCGGCGCGCGCTGCCGCTAGCGCATCCAGGGCTGGCGTCGTGATCCAGAGCTCTATGAGCGTGAACGCAACCACCCGCTTGAGAATCGAAGTCGCCATCGATCACTCCTTTTTGGCACCAAGGGGTCGTCCGCGGGGCTACCGCCGCTGCCAGACTTCCTTGCTACCAGGGCGCGACATTATCAGACTTTGCCGCGCACGAGCCTGAAAAGCTGTCCGACATTTGTTCGGAAGCGAGCTCGTGACGCCAGCTTCGCCCAGGTGACCGAAACTCGAAGGCTACATGACGCGCGTCAGACGCGCACGAGCCAATAACCTTCGCCGCGGGCGCTCTTTGATTGCGAAGCCCTTCGGGGAGCTCACGTTTCAGCCGCCGGACCTGTTGGTAAACGCGATCACGAATGCAACGTTTCGCTGACGCCGCGGACCGACAACGCGTGGCGCGCGATCTCGACGACCGGGACGTAGGCATCCCCCGCGCAGCGCGTCATCTCAACGTCGGCGCGCAGAAGGTGCCCCATCCGGCGTAGCTCGGTCTCGGCGAGCGCCTGCATTAGCTTGGCGCTGCACGGACGCGAGCTCGAACCGCTCGGATCTCCACGACATCGAAAGCGCAGAGCACGGCCCGTAACCGGCGCAAGGCATTGCGGCGGAGTCGCAAAGGTGAGTAGGCACTGCCCCTACCCACACGACGGAGGCCGGATGAGCAATGTGAACGATGCGCGC
>DATEDZ010000034.1:0-2348 GCA_035281385.1 Polyangiaceae bacterium | reverse complement strand
AAGCATCCGGATGTCAAGGTCGAGCTCATTCAGCATGACGCCACGCCGCAGCCTTCGGTCATGCTCACCATCCCCGGCAAAAAGCTGCCCGCCGAGCAGGTGATCTTGGGCGGTCACATGGACTCCATCAATTATGAGCAGAAGGGGGGATTGGCGCCGGGCTCCGACGACAACGCTTCGGGCATCGCCGTGCTTTCGGAGGTCATCCGCGTCGCGCTCGAGCTCGGTTACGAGCCGGACCGCAGCGTCGTCTTTTACGCCTACGCCGCCGAGGAGGTCGGCCTGGTTGGTTCCGATGAGATCGCTGCGCAGGCGAGGAGCAGCCAGGCACGAATCGAGGGCGTTTTGCAGCTCGACATGACCAACTACAACCCGGCCCCTGAACCCTACATGGCGATCGTAACCGACTTCACCGACGCGGCGCTCAACGAGCTCGCCAAGAAGCTGATCGACGCGTACGTCGGCATTCCGTGGAAGACCAGCGAGTGCGGGTACGCTTGCTCCGATCATGCGTCTTGGAGTGAGCACGGCTTCCCCGCTCATCACGTGCACGAAACCATCAACAAAGACAGCAACAAGGCGCTCCACACGGCTGCTGACACCCTCGCGGTCAGCGGCGGTACGGCCGAGCACAGCGCGCACTTTGCTCGCTACGGCGTGGCGTTCATGGCCGAGCTCGCCAAAGGCGGTATCCCTACTCCGCCCGCCGGCATGGGCGGAGTAGGGGGTGCGGCGGTTGCAGGCGGCGGAAACGGGGGAGGTGGCATGGGTACCAACGACGGCGTCTCGCCCGGGGGCAACGCTGGTAGCGGCGGTAGCGGCAGCTCGGCGGGCGCGCCCGCCGTGAGCGGCGGCGGGCAGGCAGGCGCGCCCGCAGGTTTCAGTGCGGCCCCGCAGACCGACGCCGGCAGCGGCTGCGCGTGTCGAACGTCTTCGGCGCGCTCGCGTAGCGGGCTGCCACTGCTCGGGCTACTCGGTCTTGCAGCGCTAGGGCGGCGTCGGCATCGCTATTCCCAAGTTACTTGGCTCGCGCTCATCCGCTTCATTCGACGGCAGCAGCCACATCGCTCGGCGTAGCCGCTCCCGGTCGCTGCCGCGCCCCGGCAGCTGCCTGCGCCCGCCTCGACTACCGAATTACGGTGCCATCTCCGGCCGGACCGAGCACTGCCTCGACGCTCTCAGCCGAGACCACTCCGGGAGTCCAGTCCAGCACCGCGGTCAGCAGTGAAATCAGCAGGTCGCGATTGCGCTCCACGCCGAACAGCATCCAGAAGACGATGTCGAGCTTCGGATCGAGCGTACGGCGTTTTACCCACATGAGGGCCTTTCGGTTGGTCGTGGCCGCCGGTTGCGCGAATTCGCCACCTCACGGTCTGTGCATCTGCGGCAACGCTGCGAGCAAGCTCACCGCCGAGCACTTCGAGCTCCCCCAAGAGTATGGAAGGGCGCCGATGGGCGATGTGGACTTGCCGCGCAAGATTGGAGCAGCAGAACGACGCATGATCGGTGAGCTGCTGCGCAGGGGCGTGCAGGGCGAGCTGCATCCGGGCTTGTTCGGCAACAAGACCCAGGGCCTTCCATTTCACGTGCTCATCGTCGCACTCGCAACCCTCTTCGAGAATCGCTTCGAGGGAGCTGCTCTGGCCCGCGGCCAACTCTCCCCAAGGATGGCAAGGCGGCCTGCGACCTCCTCGAATGTGCCCTGGGATCCTCGAAAGCGCCGCGGTGCGGTCGTTTGCCATGAAAAGCGGCAGCTGAGCGTCCGCGACTCGAAGGCCGTTCAATCCTCTGGGATCGTGGAACCCGCAAGGTCAACTTGGACGGTCCGCCTGAGCTCGTCGCACCCGTGCTTGAAACCGTTTTGACCGGTGGGCTTTGGCGAGAACTGAAAAAATTTCCCCCGGATGTTCTGCAACGGCTGTTGCCGCGGCTCTCCATTGCGAACAACGTTAGGCGTCTCGTTGAGCTCTGGATCCAGGAAAAGCGCGACTCGGCCGCCTGAGCTGGCGAGGTGGCAGGAGCACGCGCTGCGCAAGATCGCCGCTAGTCCGCTGGCTCGCGAAGCCGTTTTTGGTGCTCACCCGGTATCAGCCGCGCGACTTCGTCGACCTCTACTTCTTGCTGCGCGAGGGACCGCTGCGCGATTTGGATGCGCTCCTCAGTCTGGTCCGGGCAAAGTTCGACGTTGGGCCGCATCGTCTTGGACTGGCCGGCCGGCTACTACTCGTTCACGATATTCGCGAGCTGCCCCGAATGATTCGCCCCGTCGGCTTGAAGCAACTCATCGTCTTCTTCGAGAAGCTCTCACGGACGCTGATCCGTAGCGAATGACGTAAAACTCGACTTCG
>DATEDZ010000033.1:0-11904 GCA_035281385.1 Polyangiaceae bacterium | reverse complement strand
CTCGACTTGGGCGATTTTACCTCGGGAATAGTAGGGCTCTTGCGAGTTTCTACGTGGTCGCGTGAGCGAGCAGACCACTCGAAATGTCCGGCGGCTCATGCGTACCCTCACGCAGCAGGCGCCCGTCCCGCCGGTTTTCTCGTGGCTCGCGGCTTCCCTGACGATCGTGATCTTTCCTTCCAAGACCGCCCAACTCGAGCCTAACGCGGCGCTCGCTGGTGCGGTGGGTATCGGATGTAGGCGCGCCTAAGCGGCACCCCCACCAAAAAGAGCCAGGTGCCATGAAGCTTCTTGCGAAAAGGAAGGCGCAAGTCAGATGATCAGTACACCCATTGTCGCCGATGCTGTTTCCTCGACGGACCGCGCTGGTTTCGCTGATTAGCATGGCTACCGCCCCCGTCCTCGGCAAGCCCGGCAACTTGGAAGAGCTGATAGGCCAGCTGAAGGACGCCAAGGACTTCCGCGTACGAGTTCAGGCTGCGCTCCAACTCGGCAAGAGCATGAGCCGGGACGCCTTCTCGCCGCTGGTGGGCGCGCTCGACGACGACAACGCGTCGGTGCGCGCGGCGGCGGTCGCGGCGCTCGAGTCACTCGGCGACACCCGCGCGATCGAGCCGCTCAAGGAGCATCGTCTCGATCGCTCGGAAGCGGTCCGCAAGCAGATCAAGTCGACGTTGGCCGAGCTGGAGGCGCAGGAGCAGCAGGCGCCCAAGCCCAAGGTGTTGGTCAAGCTGGGTAGCATGCGGAACAGCAGCGGTGTGAAGTCCCAGCGCGTGGAGAGCGATCTGGCTCAGGCGTCACGCCAGAAGCTCAACGAGCTGCCGGGCGTCAAGGTGCTGGTCGAGGGCGACGACGGCACGGGCAAGAAGACGCCGGTGGTGATGGTCACGGGCAGCGTGGAGCAGCTGAAGGCGTCACGCGAAGGCAGCTCGATCGTGTACACCGCGAAGGTGGAATACATCCTCCACAGCATGCCGGAGCAGTCGATCGCGGCAAAAGTCTCGGGTAGCGCCAGCGCGCAGGCCAGCGAGCAAGAGGCCAACGATCACACGCGTAGCGCTCAGCTACGCAAGGAAGTGCTGGAGGCCGCCATCGCGAGCGCGCTGCGCCGCGCGCCGCCGGCCCTGATCGCCGCCGCGCGGCTGTGAGCCGTTGCCCGAGCGCCAGAGCTCTGGCATGAGCCACGCGTGAGCAGCATGCGCGCGCTGTTCACAGCATCCGAAATAGTCATTTTTCCGGTCGACGACCGGTGGGGAAGCTGGACCAGCCGATCGTATTGCGGGAGGCGCTCGCGCTCGGTGTGCCGTGCGTCCTGCTCGATCAGGGACCGCTCAAGAACGTCGCTGGTGCCATGAAAGTTGCTACTATTGACGTGGCTGAGTGGCTGGCCGCAATCGTTGCGCTGCTCGGGGATGCCGAGCTGCGCGCGCGTCACGTGAGCGCTGGGTGCGCTGCGGCAAGCGCGGTGTATGCCTCTGGAGTTGTTGCGCGAGCTTACGAAGCCATCTACCTTGAAGTCCTGAAGCGCGCTCGCGCCCGCTGATGTTACGCGGGCTCGCGCTCGCGCTCTACGACATGATGGCACGCAGCGAATCCTCGACTCCTGAAGCGCGCGAGTGCGAAGCCGTGCTGTGGACTGACGGTGCGGCGCGCGGCAATCCCGGCCCCGCAGGCATCGGCGCGGTGCTGAAGAACGCGAGCGGTGAGGTGCTGTACACCGGTAGCGAGTACCTGGGTCACACCACCAACAACGTGGCCGAATACAAGGCGGTGCTGTTGGGGCTTTCGGGGGCGCTCGCGCAAGGCATTCGTCACGTGGAAGTGCGTGCCGATTCGGAGCTCCTGATCAAGCAGCTCAAGGGGGAATACCGGGTCAAGAGCGTCGGCCTACGACCGTTGTACGAGGAGGCGCGCAGACTGATTGCCCGTTTCGCCAGCGTGAAGCTCACGCACATCCGCCGTGAGCTGAACGGCGAAGCGGATCGGTTGGCAAATCAGGGCATCGACCAAGTGGGCGGGGGTTAGGGGTTGCGGGGGCCGCAGGCCGCAATTGGGGCTGCCTTACAGGGCGGGGCGGCTCGGGCGCGCGGGAGCCATTTTTCGGGCAGCGCCGGCGCGAGGGCGCGGCCACGGGCCGCCGTGCTAAATGCCCCGGCCAAAGTCATGTCGACCCGTACGGCTGCCCAGGTTCGCAGCGCATTCTTGAGTTTCTTTCAGCGTAACGGGCACGAGGTCGTGCCCAGTGGCTCGGTCGTGCCGCAGAACGATCCGACGCTCATGTTCGCCAACGCCGGCATGGTGCAGTTCAAGGACCTGTTCACCGGCCGCGAGAAGCGCGCCTACAAGCGCGCCACTTCGAGCCAGAAGTGCATTCGTATCAGCGGTAAGCACAACGACCTCGAAGCGGTGGGGCCGTCGCCTAGGCACCACACCTTCTTCGAGATGCTGGGTAACTTCAGCTTCGGCGACTACTTCAAGGAGGAGGCTATCGTCTTCGCCTGGGATTTCTTGACCAAGGAGCTCGACCTGCCTCGCGAGCGCTTGGTCATGAGCTACTTCAAGGGGGAAGAAGGCATCTCCGAGGACACGTTCGCGCGTGATCTGTGGAAGAAGCTGACCGGTTTCGGCGACGCGCAGGTGCGCGGCCTGGGCATGGCGGACAACTTCTGGATGATGGGTGATACCGGCCCCTGTGGCCCGTGCAGCGAGATCTACTTCTTCAATGGCAACGCTGTGGACCCTGCCAAGTTCGGTGAAGAGCAGACAGCCGAGGGCGTTGGCTACTGCGAGATCTGGAATCTGGTCTTCATGCAGTTCGAGCGTAGCCTGCAGGGCGGCGCGCCGAAGCTCGACGCGCTGCCCGCACCAAGCATCGACACCGGCGGCGGTCTCGAGCGCATGTGCCTGGCGGTTCAGGGCAAGCTCAGCACCTACGATACCGACCTGCTCCGCTCGCTGGTGGCGCGCGCCGCCGAGATTTCCGGCAAGAAATACGGCGCCTCGATGTCCCCCGACGACATCAGCATGCGCGTGATCGCCGACCATGCTCGCACCACCGCCATCATGATTGGCGACGGCGTGCTGCCGGATCGCACGGGGCGCGAGTACGTGCTCAGGCGCGTGATGCGGCGCGCGATCCGCCACGGTCACCGGCTCGGCATCCAGAAGCCGTTCCTGCATCAGGTATGTGGCACGGTGATTCAGCTGATGGGCGCTCAATATCCCGAGCTCGGTGAGCGGCAGGACTTGATCCAGTCGGTGGCAGAGGCCGAAGAGGTCCGTTTCCGTCAGACCATCGAGCGAGGTCTCACGCTGCTCGAGGATCGCTTCGAGGTGATGGCCAAGGCCGGGCAAAAGACGCTGCCCGGCGCCGACGCCTTCCAGCTTTACGACACTTACGGCTTCCCCCTCGATCTCACCGAGGTCATCTGCACCGAGCGCGGCTTCATCGTGGATCAGGCTGGCTACGACACGGCGCTCGAGGAGGCGCGCAAGCGCTCGGAGTTCGCCGGCATCGATCAGGCCGTCGAGGGCGCGTACCGCGAGGCGCAGGCCTTGGTGCCGGGCGGCGCGGTGCAGTTTTTGGGCTACGAGCAGACGCAGGGCAGCGCGTCAATCGTGGCGCTGGTCAGGGCCGGCGCGTTGGTCGACTCAGCCAAGGCAGGCGACGAAGTCGACGTCATCACTTCCGCCACTCCGTTCTACGGAGCTGCGGGCGGGCAGGTGGGGGACAGCGGCGTGATCGCCACGCCTTCCGGCAAGCTTGCGGTCGAAGACGCGCAGAAGCCGCTCCAAGGCCTGATCGTGCACCGCGGCAAGCTGCTGGAGGGCCGCATCGAGCTCGGTGAAATGGCCGAGCTCGTGGTCGACGATGCCCGGCGCAATCGCATCCGCCGCAACCATTCCGCCACGCACCTGCTGCACCTGGCCTTGCGCAAGGTGCTGGGCGCTCAGGCGCAGCAGAAGGGCTCGCTGGTCGGTCCGGATCGGCTGCGCTTCGACTTCACCCACAACAAGCCGCTCACGCCGCAGGAGATTCAGCAGCTCGAGGATCTGGTCAACCAGCGCACGCTGGCCAACCATCCGGTCGTTACCGACGTTTTGAACATGGATGAAGCGCGCAAGCGCGGCGCCATGATGATCTTCGAGGAGAAGTACGGCGACGTGGTGCGCATGCTCACGATGGGCGACTCCGTGGAGCTGTGCGGCGGCACGCACGCGCGCGCCACCGGCGACATCGGCCTGTTCAAGATCATCAGCGAGGTCGGCATCGCGGCCGGGGTGCGCCGCATCCAGGCCGTGACCGGCGACGGCGCACTGGCTCACCTGCGCGAGCTGGAGGAGACGCTGAACCGCGCTGCGCAGGCCGCGAAGGCGAGTCCCGCCATGCTGGCCGATCGCATCGAGAAGTTCTGGGCCCATGAAAGAGCGCTGCAAAAGCAAATCGAAGAGCTGCAGCGCAAGCTGCTGAGCGGCGGCGGCGGCTTCGATTCGATGCTGGGCCAGGCGCGCGACGTCGCGGGCGTCAAGGTGTTGGGCGTGCGCACCGACGTCACCGACCGCGCCCAGCTGCGCGAGCTGGCCGAAAAACTGCGCGACAAGTTGGGCGACAGCATCGTGCTGGTTGGCTCCGAGCACGAGGGCAAGGCGCAGCTCGTGCTCACGGTAGCCAAGCCCTTGCTCGGCCGTTACAAGGCGGGCGAGCTGATCCGCGGCGTCGCGCAGATCGTCGGCGGCTCCGGCGGCGGTCGTCCCGATATGGCGCAGGCCGGCGGAACCGAGCCCGCCAAGCTCGATGAAGCCATCGAGTCGCTCTACGCCGGTGTCGCGGGCGGCGCGCCCGGTTAAGGCGGGCAGTCGGACATCTCCGCGAGTGTCGTACTCGCCTGGGCTGTGCGCGCCACGGAGGGGACTCGCACCGCACTACTGATATCACCCAATATTGGTCAATATTCTGCCTCGTTCCCCCTGCAAATTGGCTCAAGAATTAGAGACTCGAAGAGCGCTTTGGCTGCAGTACGGCTGGCATCGACGCTGCACCACGGAGCCGATTTCCCCTCGAAGCGTGCGCGCTATTGGTCAATATCGACCAATAATGTGATCGAGCGCTGTGATCCTCGCGGCTCGCAGCTAGCGGCTCGCGGGCTAGCGGCTCGCGGCTAGCGCGACATGTGATGTTCACGGGGGGGAATGCTCGCGGGACCCTCACGTCCAGCGAAGCCGGCGTGTGAGCGCCTGCGATGCATTAGAACCCCCAGAAATTCGGCTCTGGGGTCAGCGCGACACCGAAGCGCTCGCGCACGCCGGTCTGAATGCGCCTGGAGAAATTCACGACCTCGGTCGCGGTCGCGCCGGCGTGCGCCACGATGGCCAAGGCGTGCTTGGTCGAAAGCCCGACGTTGCCTTCGCCCACACCCTTCTGAAAGCCGCTCTGCTCGATCAGCCAACCCGCGGCAAGCTTGACGCGCCCATCCGGCTGCGGATACGTCGGAACACTGACTGGCCCAGCGACCCTGCGCACGTGCTCGGCCAGCTCTGCGGTCACGATCGGATTCAGGAAGAAGGAGCCACAGCTCCGGCCGTTGGGATCATTCGGGTCGAGCAGCATCGATTTTGCGCCGCGTACCGCAAGTACGCATTCTCGCAGCTGTGCGAGTGTCGGTGCCGCGATGCCACGCTGCTCGAGCTCGCGCTGCAGATCCGGGTAGCGCACCTGTGCGGGCTGCCTCTCCGAAAGCGCGAATCGGACTTCGGTCACCACGTAGCGTTCCGGCGCCTCCGACTTGAAGAAGCTGTCGCGATAGGCGAACCGACACTCAGGCGCCGAAAACTCCAGCGCCGACCGCAGGCTGCGATCGACCACTCGCACCGAGACGATGGTCTCGGCCACTTCCTGCCCGTAGGCCCCCACGTTCTGGATCGGTGTCGCCCCCGCGCTACCCGGAATCCCGCTCAGCCCTTCGAGCCCTGAAAGCCCGCGCGCCACGGCCTGTCCGACCGCGCTGTCCCAGGGCTCGCCCGCCATCACCCTCAGCTCGGCGTCGCCGCTGGGGCTCGAGAAACTCAGCCCGCGTAGCCATACCGCCAGTACCAGGCCGTCGAAGCCGGCGTCCGAAACCACCAGATTGCTCCCGCCGCCCAGCACTCGCACCGGGATGCCGTTATTGCCCGCCCAGCCGAGTGCCTCCAGGATCTCCGCCTCGGTCGTGGCTCGGACGAAGTAACGGGCCGCGCCGCCGACGCCCAAAGTGGTGAGCGGCCCTAGCGCGACGTGCTCTCGGAGCTCCAAGCGCCCCGAGCCTAGCTCAGATCCTGCTAGATGCGGCGCTGCTTGCTGCTTCGTGCCGCGCTCTTGGCCAGCCCCGGGCGAGCCGCCGCAGCCGGCGCCAGCACGTCCGAGCGGCGCGCGATGCGACGCTGCAGCAGCGCACGCGCGTCTACCGAGAGCTCGAGATCCTCGATTGATTCTTCGGCGACGCAGTCAGCCACTACGACCAGGCGCTCCAGGACGGGCGCCTTGGTGTTAAGCAAGAGCACGGTCTTGCCCTTGAGCCGGCATTTGCCGCCGGGATGGACGCCCCACAGCTGCTCGGAACGGACGCTCAAACCGCGGCGCGAAAGCACGCGCGAGAGCTCCGAGATGAGCCGCTCGTTTTGGTCCACGTGCATCGAATTCTACTCTTCCGACCGCAGCTAAGATGTAGCAAAATCGGCCAATGGGCCAAATCAACATGGATTTCAGGGATTTGCGGTGAGCCGCTCTGGCGTGCTATCTCCCCAAACGTTCGGCGAGCTGCCGGAGGAGGGAGCGATGTTCGCTCCCCAGGAGCCGTCGATTGGCCGAAGCGTCGTGTTCATTGAACCAGGCGCTCCCCCACCGAAAGTCGAAAACTTAAATGACGTTCACTGAAGCCGCGGCGCAGGTCTTGCGCCTCGTGGGCAAGCCTCTCCACTACAAAGAAATCACCGACGTTGCCATCGAGAAGAACCTGCTGAGTCACGTGGGCAAGAGCCCGGACGTGACCATGGGCGCGCGCCTGGCCGCTCTCGTCAAGAAGGGCGACAAGGAAAACCCGCTGGTGCGCGTCAGGCCCGGCGTGTTCGCGCTGCGCGAATGGGACCAAGCGATGATCGAGAAGGGCCTGCAGGATCGCACGCCGGCGCTCGAAAAGCTCGCCGGGCAGGAGGTCAACTTTGCCGACATCGCCCTCGAGCGAAAGAGCGGCGCCGAAGCGTCGTCCCCCTCCGCAGCGGGCGAAGGCGAAGAAGAAGAGGCGCTGGCCGCACCCTCGGAGGAAGAGCGCGTGCGCGCCGACCTGGCGGCACACGGTAGCGAGCTGTTCGCTTCCGAGGACGACGACGACGAGCCCATCTTTGGCGTTGAAGCGGCCCCGGTTGCAGTCCCGCTCGAAGAGGGCGACGCGCGACGTCGCGGTCGCCGGCGCCGTGGTCGTGGTCGCGGAGGCGACGAGCGCGGCGATGATCTGCCAGCATACACGGTTTCGGACGCCCCCGCGGAGCTATCCGGGGTGGCTCAGGAGCTCGACGCGCGCCCGGTCGAACGCGAGGAGCGCGCGGAAGGCGAGCCGGCGTTCGGAGAGGAACGCCCGGAGCCCCGGCGCGAAGAGCGTTTCGCTCGCGATAGAGACCGGGACCGCGATCGCGGACGAGATCGAGATCGAGATCGAGATCGAGATCGAGACCGAGACCGAGATCGCGGGGATCGGGACAGGATCGAGCGTAGCACCGCTTCGCTCGACGACGTGGTCGGTCGCGATCTCGCCGACGCGATCGAGTCGATCGTGGCGGGCTTCGATCGCAACCGTGGCCCGGTCGCGGTGCAGACCCTGGTCGACGCTGCCGCGCGCAAGGGACGCTACGCCGGTGAGCTCGCGGTCGGCCAAGGGCTGGTGCTGGGCGCGGCTCGCGCCGACAACTTGCGCCGCGTCGCCGAGGGCCGACGTCCTCGCTTCCGCATTACCGGTAATCGCCTGGCCCTTACCGAATGGCAGATGGACCAGGAGCTGCTCCGCATCGAGCGCGATCTGGGCGGGCTGGTCGAGCGCTACCGCGAGGTTTCGAAGCGTTCGCTCCTGCGCATGCTGCAGGATCTGCCCCAGCGCGGTCTGGGCGAGCTCGTGCTGCTGCTGCTCGAGCACTGTGGTTTTACGGAGCTCGCTAGCGTACGGCGGCAGGGCTCTCACGGCGCCGAGGTGCATTTCGCCGGCAAGCTCAAGAGCGGTGGCAGTGAGGTGCGCACCGCGGTCGTGGTGCGGCGGGACGGTCGTGAGGTGGGGCGCGAGCGAGTCACCGAGCTGCGCGGCGCCTTGCACCACTACGGCCCTGCGCATGCCGGTTGGATTCTGACCACCGGTCAGGTGCTGAGCGGCGCCCGCGAGGAAGCGGGCGCGCCCGGCGCTGCCCCGGTCACGGTGCTCGACGGCATGGGCCTGGCCGAGCTTTGCGAGCGGCATTCGGTGGGAGTGGTCAAGCATCGGCTGCTGCTGCCGCTGCCGGATCTGGACGTGCTGGAAGGGTTGCGCTGAGGACGTGACGCGTAGGCTGGCGTTGGCAATGACGCTGGGAGCGGTGGCGATCGGCTGCCATCGTTCCGCTCCGCCATCGCGCTTTCCCGATGCAAAAAGCTTGCTGGCGCGTCTACACGAGCAGCAGAGCTGTAGCCGCGGCGTCTCGGGGGAAGGCAAGATCGACTACTTCGGCAAGGAAGGCCGCGTGCGCGGCTCGCTGTTGTTCATGGCGGTGGCCCCGGACCGCGTGCGCTTCGACGTGGTAAGTCCGTTCGGCGCGACCATTTCTACGCTGACCTCAGACGGTAAAGACTTCGCGCTCTACGATATGCAGCAGAAGGTGTTCCTGCACGGCCCCGCCAATGCCTGCAACCTCGCCAAATTCACGCACGTGCCGATGCCGCCGCACGCGCTGGTTAGTCTGCTGCGCGGTGAGCCGCCGGTCTTGAAGCACGCCCCTGCTCAGGCCATGCTGGTCTGGGAGGCGGGTCGCTACGTGATCCGGATCGCTAGCCAGCATCAGGCCACCGAGGAGATTGCGATCTCACCGACCGATGCCGACTACGACAAGCCCTACGGCAAGCAGCGTGTGTCGCTATCGAGCGTCGAGGTACGCCAGCAGGACTACGTGCTCTACCGCGCCGAGCTCGAACAGCACGAGCCGGCGGCCACGGCGCCGCCGCGCACCGATTCGGACGGCATCGATCCAGACGTGCCGCCGAGCGGCCCCGACTGTCAGGCGAGCGTGCCGCGCCGGCTGCACCTGGAGGTACCGGCCGAGGAGCAAGATCTGGTGCTGAGCATCAGTGAAATGGCCCACAACCCGCCGCTGACCGCGAGCTCCTTCGAGCAGCGCCCACCGGGTGGGGTCGTGATACGCTCGTCACCCTGTCAGTGAGCAAGTCGAAGCAGGCAGGCAAGACCAAGGGCGTCGGTTTGCGCCAGGGCCCGCCGCCCCCCAAGCCAGGGCTCGGCGCGCCCCAGCCGCGCTTCGCGGGGCTAGCCAGCTTCTTGCGATTGCCGGTGCACGACCAGGCTTTGCCCCCGGTCGACGTGCTGCTGTGCGGCGTGCCGTTCGACGGTGGGACCTCGTTTCGGCCCGGTGCCCGCTTCGGTCCACGCGCGGTGCGCGAAGCGTCCGCGCTCGCGCGGCCTTACTCGCACGCGCTCGGCGTGAACATCCTCGAAGAGCTCACGGTCGCTGACGGCGGTGACGTCGGCGGCGCCCCGCATGATATCGAGCGCGCGCTCGACGCCATCGCGCTGCGCGCCGAAAAGATCGCCGAGTCGGGTGCGATCCTCGGTTTCGTCGGCGGGGACCAGACGGTCACGCTGGGCGCGCTCCGCGGTTTGCGACGCGCCAAGCACAAGGCCGTGGGACTTTTACACATCGACTCCCACGTCAACGCCTCGCCGGCCGCCGACGATGGGCGTGATCTCCACCACACCAGCGTGATCCGCCACGCGCTGCAGGAGCGGCTGGTACGCCCGGAGGCCACCATGCAGCTCGGTGTGCGCGGCCCCTATTCGAGCGCCGACGACCTGGCGTTCGCCGTTGGTCGCGGCTTCGAGGTCGTGAGCACCGACGATGTACGCTGGGATCTGCACGCCGTAGTCAGCCAGGTGCGTCGTTTGGCGGAGAAAGGCACGCTCTACGTGTCGATCGACGTCAGCGTGCTGGACCCCGCTTTCGCTCCTGGCACGGGGTTTCCGGTCCCCGGTGGGCTGACGACCTGGGAGCTGCAGCAGGTGCTGCGAGCGCTGGTCGGCGCCGACATCGCCGGATTCGACATCGTGGAGATCGCGCCGGCCTACGATCCGTCCGGCATCACCCCGGCGGTCGGAGTCACACTCTTGCAGGAGCTTCTGGCCGCTCTGGCCGACACGCGCCGCAGCGTTCGCCCCGCCAAGAGCTCGCGGCCACAGGCCCGTAGCCGGCGCGGCAAGCGCATTTCGCCCTGAAGCACTGCTGGATCACCGAGCTGCCGTCGAACACGTCCACGCCGGCCAAGAGGCTGCTAGTTGCCGCCTGCCAAAATTTGGCCGAAGGAACTGGCGACGTGCAGAGGCGGGAAATCCCGGACCCTCGGTCGTCGACGTTGTCGTTGACGTGAGCGTTGACGGCGACGGCGACGGCGACGGCGACGGGGCGATCGCCAGCAACCCAAGCTGACGGCGGTCGATGATACGACCAGCATGCTCAGCTTCCAGCGCCTCGACATCTACAAGTTCGCGATTGCACGCGGATCGGCTACGCGGTGAGCTGCAATCGTCGACGCCCCTGCACGTCCTTGGCCTTGCTCATCACAAGGAACACGCCGTGCAATCGAGCTGCTAGCTAGGATTGTCGCCATGTCCACCAAGCTCTGCCGTTGAGCTGCCGCGCCGTCGCCGTCGCCGTCGCCGTCGCCGTCAACGTCGCCGTCAACGTCAACGTCAACGTCAACGTCAACGTCAACGTCAAGATCATGCCCCCGCATTTGCGTCAGCCATCAACCCTTGGCCAACGTCCTGGCGGGCGGCACTAGTTGCCGTAGAGCACGAGCTCGGCGAGCTGTAGGGAGGGCCCGCCGTTGTTGGCGGTGATGAGCAGGCGGTACGAGCGGTAGGCCGTCGTGTTCGCGCAGGTGTAGGAAATCGTTTGATGACGGGCCGCGAACACCTGAGCCGACCTTTGGTCCACCGTGGTCCACTGGGCGCCGTCGGTGTTCGAGCCCTGCAGCTCCCACGCGGCAGGATCGCGGTCTGGGGCGTCGTTGGCTGAAGTGACGGAATACGAGGTTACGGTGTGCGAAGCGGTTCCCGGAAACCGAAAAGCGAGCCAGCCGGTGTCGTTGTTCTGGCCAGCGAACCATTTGGTGTTGGTGTTGAGGTCGAACGCCTTGCTGCGGTCCTCATTGACGTACATCTCGCTGCTGGCCGTCACCGTTCCGCCCAGGGCAGGATCCGTGAGCACGCCGCAGACGTTGTCCAAGCCGGCGCCGCCACACCGGGCGAAGCCGCTGCACGTGCCGCAATCGGCAGCGACCACGACGCTACCGCAGTGGTCCGTACCGTCGACTGCGCCGCAATCCTTGCCCAGCCTCGCACAGAACGCGGCGGGTGTTTCGGGCACGCACACGCCTGCGCCCCCATCACCCGAAGGCTCGGCGCCGGCCGAGGCCGAGCTTTCGCCCGCGTCGCCGCTACCAGCGCCGCCGACTGGTGCGCCGCTGCCGGCGCCGCCGACTGGTCCGCCGCTACCGGCGCCGCCATCGGTTACGGCGCCCGCCGAGCCAGCAGCACCAGGGTTGCTCCCGCCTGAGCCTGCGTCACCTGCGTCGCCCGCGTGCGCGGTCGTGCCCCCTGAAGAGGGCCCTCGATCGCCGAGCAGGCT
>DATEDZ010000032.1:0-21949 GCA_035281385.1 Polyangiaceae bacterium | reverse complement strand
GTCCGAGAGGCGACGTAGGGCTGTTCGAGCCCACGCTGAGCATCCAGCGCGATGCCGTGAGTGGCAGTCGTTCCGTCGGGGCTTTGCAGCTCGAGCGACCCGTCCGCCCCCGTCTTTCGGATCATCGAGGTCGCATCCGGGTAGGTGGTGGTCCAGGTGGTCCTTCCGGTCGCGTCGACAACGAGATCGTAGATCGTCGAACGGCCAAGTGCTGTCGTGCGAGTGACTCGCTTGCCGTCGACCAGGACGCTCTGAGCAAGCGATTGGCTGCCTCCCGCAGGGTCGTTGTCTCGAATCAGAAGGCCCTCGGGCGAGAAGTGGAACTCGTGGCGGAAGCCGCGCCGATCCGTCAACGCATCGAGGAGGCCGCTCGGCGTAGGTTCCAACAAGGTGCTGCCGCTCGCGTCGGTGATGCTGGTAGCGTTGCCGGATGTGTCCAGCCCGATGGTCGTTGTCTGCCCGAAAGGCGCAACGATGGTGATCGCGTCATCGCTGCGCTGGATGCTTGTCACGTTGCCATCGGCATCGGTTACTGTAGTTAGTTGACCGTTGGTGTAATCGAACGAGAAGAGCGTGGTGCCGGTGCGCAGATCGAGTGTCTGCAGGTGATGACCGCGGTTGTCGAAGCAGAATCCCTGCGTACCCCCTGCGTCGGGGATAAGTGTGCTTTGCGCACCACAGGGCTTGCGCCGAAATGAGGCCACCCGATAGATTGTGTTATCGAGGTCACTGATCAGTACGCTGCCATCGGGTAAGGCGCTGATCGCCCGAGCATATGTTGGACCACTATCAAAGGCCAGTCCTTCGGTAGTGCTCCCGTCGCCGCGAGTGATGGAGCGCACGATTCCTGTGGGATCAACGGCGCGCACGAACCACTTGGGTGAGCCGAACTCGAGCTGATCGCGCGTCGCGTCGCTATCGTTGAAGTAGAGGATACCGTCCGGTGACGTCGCGACTGAGCTAAGATTGACGTCGACGGACTCGGTGTTCATTGGTACGCCGTCGTCCACCGAGTTCGCAGCGCTGAACTCGGCGCTGACGGACTCGAGCATCCCGTCCCTCCGCAAGGCCAGGATGCGCCTCATCATCGCTATGTAGAGCACCCCATCGGGCCCGAGCGCGATGTCCCCGATACCGGACAAGGGTGCGGCGAGGGCTCGCACGGGGAAAGTGCTGGGCAAGCCAAAGCTCCCATTACCCGCAACTGTGGTGATGGTACCACCGGCGTCGACCTTTCTGATGCGGAGGCCATCTGCGATGTAGAGGGCACCGTCATCGCCGAGCGCAAGGTGTCTTGGCACCTCCAGTCGAGCCTGCGTGGCTGGGCCCCCGTCACCAGCGAAGGCTCCAAGGCAGTTGCCGCTTCCGGCCACGGTCTCGATGATGCCGTCCGGCCGAACGCGACGGACGCGCCGCGCGTCCCAATCCGCGATGTAGATGCTGCCATCAGGTGCCACTGCCGTATCCGTCGGAGTGACCAGGCGAGCGGAGGTCGCAGGGCCGCCATCACCATAGCCGCCCTCGCCGCCATTGACGCTCTGCGTGCAGCTCGGCTGATTCAGAGTACCGGCGACCGTCCAGATGGTCCCATCCCGGTAGTCGATACGCCGCACCACGCGGTTGCCGGTGACGGGTAGATAGATGTCCCCGTTTGGTGCGGCGCTGAAAGAGTAGATCTTGTTGAGGCCGAAGTTTAGCCCGGTGTCCTTGGCGGGTGTGCCGTCTGGAGCGAAGCTGGTGGTCCCGTTGCCGGCAATTCTGTCGATACGCCGGAGATCTTCGCCGACCTGGACCGATTCCCCCGTCCCACGATAGAGCGTCGCCACGCCGTTGTAGAAGTGGTTGGGGCTCAGGGTCCATCCGCCGAAGCCCCAATGATCCAAGAGCGGACCCGCCTGATGCAGAAACACCGTGTAGCGGTTGACATAGGAGATTTCGCTTCGCTCCCGGTTGCCGATCGTTTGGGCGCCTGGCTGAGGCGATGACGCACCAAACCTGCTTCCAGGCGGGTAGTAAACGCCAGGGAACGTCGCGGTGATCTCGATGGTGGCAGCGGTCACCCCAGAAAGCTGTCGCCCAAAGCGGTCCCGCCCATCCCAAGTGAAGATGGTGCTGAGGTTAGACTGAGGTGCGAACGACTGGGAGTGGTGCTGGCCGGCGATGTCAATCGCGACGTCAATCGCCTTGAGCTGCGAGTGAATCGTGCTACCGGTCAGGTTGAGTCGAATCTGTCGTCGCGCTGTATAGTCCCGCGTTCGCGTGGACTGATAGTTCAGCGAGAACGGCGTCCCGGCGACCTTGAGGCTTTCGCCGAGACTTTGCTCCTCACACTTGATGATGGATCCGCTCGCAGTCGATCCAAGGTTGTCGGCTCCGGCTCCGCCGCACTTCGACTCGGGCTCCGGCTCGGGCTCGGCGTCGTTGTCCGGGCAGGCCCCGCTCGCGTCGCAAGGCGGCGGACCAAAGGGCCAGTTGCAGTCCCAGGGCGAGAAGTGCGTGATGGGGACCCGCCAGAGCGAGGTGCCAACAAGATAGCGACTCGCCAATTGGGCTCGCTCGTCGGCAGAGATGCCGGCGTTGGCGAGCGCAGTGGCACTTTCCGCCGCGCCGTCGCCGTTGAGATCGAGAGTGGCGAGTCCCGCCGAGGTTCCCAAGATCCGAAGCACGACGCCGTTAGTCGATGCGGCCCATCCGCGCCGTGCGGCATCGTAGAAACCGGCGGGAACGGGTTGACCGACGGGAAACTGGAGAAAATTCTCGACGTAGAACGCGAGCGGCCGATCAAACTCGACGTGGCCCGCGCCCGCTGCGATCGCTTCGTCTGCCGTCAGGTCGATCGCGTACGTGTAGCCCGTCGTCGGCGGCAGCTTCGCGGGCATGGCGGCCGGCCCCTGCGGCCCCACGGTGTATTCGGTGAGTCGCAACGTCAGCGCGTCCATCGGCACGGACGAGCCGTCGGGCATCGCCAGAGCGGCCGCGGTCCCGGCCGGGATCATCAGCGCCGCCTGTCGCATCCCAGCGGCATCGCTCTGAGGGCTGCCCGTGGCGAGCTGAAGCGTCGGGGCCCCCATCGCAACCGCCGTGGCGATCGGATCGAGCCGAGTCATCACCACATCCGGCACGGTCGTCGTGGCGTGCCAACCCACCTTCGCCACGCGATCGACAGGAAGGTAGCCGGATCGCTCTACCCTCACGGTTAGCGTGCCACCCCCATTGACCGCCAGGTCGAACTGACCGTCGACGCGACTTCTCGTTTCGCCGTACTGCGGGCCATCCGCGATGGTGACGCGCGCGTTGGCGACTGGAGCGCCCTCATGATCTACGAGCCGGCCGCTCACTAGCGCCACGCGATCGAACTCGATCGTGTCGGGTGCGACCCCGACCTGGGTGGCGTTGGGACCGGTGTAGAGGAAGCTCCACAACTCACCCGGAGGCGTCACGCCGGTGGGATCGAGCGGGGGGACCACAATGACCGGCGGAGGCGAGCTACACGAACCGGAGGCGTCGCAGGTCTGATCGGTGCCACACGAAGTTCCCGCGGGGAGCGGATCGTGGGTGATGACACCGGTCTCGGCGTCGCAGTCATCGAACGTGCAAGGGTTCGAATCGTCGACCGTTGGCGGGGAGCCGCCGACGCAGGCGCCAGCGCCGTCACAAACCTCGAAGCCGTTGCATGCATCCTCATCCGAGCAGGCCGTGCCCGCGGTCGCAGCGACATGGACCGGACCGAGCTCGGCGTCGCAGCTGTCCACGGTGCAAGGGTTTCCATCGTCGATCTGAGGCGGAAAGCTGCTTTCGCACGCACCCAAGGCGCTGCAAGCCTCAGTGCCGTTGCAGGCGTTCCCATCCGAGCAACTCGTGCCTGCCGCTAGCGGCTCGTGTGCGACACCCATGGCGGGGCTACAGCTGTCCGTGGTACAGGGGTTGCCGTCGTCGATCGTGACGGGACGGCCTATTTGGCATACGCCGCCCGCGTCGCACAGCTCGTCACCGTTGCAAGCGTTGTTGTCACCGCATGACGTGCCGGTGACAACCGCTACATGCGTGACACCCATCTGCGGGTCGCATGCGTCGACCGTGCAGGGCAAGCCGTCGTCAATCACGGGGGGCGTGCCGGGCAAACACGCACCACTCGTGTTGCACAGGGCAACGCCGTCGCACACGTCCGCGTTGTCGCAGCTAGTCCCGGCGGCCACCGGCGCGTGGGTCTCACCGAGCGTGGGATCGCAGCTGTCCACAGTGCACGGGTTGTTGTCGTCAAGTACCGAAGGGGTTCCTGCGCCGCAGACTCCGAGCTGACAGGTTTCGCGGCCATTGCAGACCGTCGCGTCGTCGCACGGAGCTCCTTCGGGCTTTGGGACGGCCAAACATTCGCCTGTCGTCGACTCACAGCTGCCCGCCAGATGACACGCGTCGGAAGCTGGACACTCGCGAGCATTGCCACCCTGACAGGCGCCGGATGCACATGACTCGGCAAGGGTGCAGGCATTGCCATCGTCGCAGGCCGTCCCATCCATAACTGGCATATGTGCAACGCCGATGACGGGATCGCAGCCATCGGCCGTGCACGGATTCCCATCGTCAAGGGTTGGGGTCGGAGAAGGGTGACAGACTCCGGCGCCATCACAAGTGGCTCCACCGTTACAGACATCGTTATCCGTATCGCAGCTCGTCCCTGCGACCACCGGGTTATGCGACACACCCGTCTGAGGGTCGCACGCATCGGTGGTGCAGGGATTGCCGTCGTCCAACGGTGGCGCGGCGCCCGGCACGCACACTCCTAACCCGTCACAGCGAGAGATCCCATTGCAGACATCGTTGTCTGACTCACAGGTGACCCCGACAGCGACCGGCAGATGCACGACGCCCTGCGCGGGGTCGCACGCATCCGTCGTACACGGGTTCTGATCGTCCAGGACCGGTGGGGCCGCGAGCGCACAAGTGGCACTCGCATCGCACGTGCCTTGACCATCGCAGACCGTGTCATTGGTATCGCAGGCCGTGCCGACGGGCTTCGCTGGCCAGGCCGGAAGGCCGTTGACGCAAAGGTCGTCAGTGCAGGGGTTGCCGTCCGGAGTCGGTGAGCAGCCTGTCGGCGGGCCAAACGTGAAGTGGTCCACCAAATAGGCTGCCGTTTCGTTGTGCGGCACGTTGACGATGATTCGAAGCTTCAGGTCCGTGTAGCCCGCGTTCAGCTTTGTTCGCAGCGCGGGCGACACGCTGAACTCGACCCGCTTGAATTGGCCGTGCGGGAAGCCCGTGAGATCGGCGTGCCCCATGTACCGTCCCCATACACCGGCGGACGGCGCATCAAGGAACAGGGCGGTGGTGCCGTGCCACCATCGGTTGACTGGGTGTTCGGGGACCCGGATGTCGTAACCCACCACGGCGGGGGCAGCCTCCTCCTTCGAAAGAGGTCGGCTCTGCACCTGCATCCAGCCGCCGCCCTGAAGCGCCAGGGATGTCTGGCCTTCCGTGTGAATCGGGCTCAAGCTCAATTTGACCCGAGACCAGAGCGGCGACCAATCCTCAAGAGACTCGAAGCCGAGTGTTCGTGTCGTCGCCGGGGAAAGGGCTTGGGTCGTCTGCCCGACCCGCTCATCCTTGACCGGAGCTGAACAAGCCAGCACGGCCGTGAGGATCAAGCCAACGTAGGCCGACGACCATTGGAGACTGCCCATCGCCCGTCCTGCCTCTGCCGCTCCGCGGAAATGCGACCGCCATCCTGTCTCAGCCACTAACCGAAGTCGCCGCGCCCAACTAACCAACCGCCCGTTGTCAGCAATCATCGCCAGCTCCTGCCCCGAGGCTCCATCCACCCCGAGGGCTCCTCTTATAACTCCATCCGCCGCTATCGCTCAAGGCGGATAGGTCTGGACGTGGATATTTGATCGCCCCGGATGCGCAAGTGGGTCGTCACGTTTCGCGGGTGACGGTCAGTGCCCACGTATCAC
Organism: Polyangiaceae bacterium; assembly: GCA_035281385.1. Taxonomy (GTDB): domain Bacteria; phylum Myxococcota_A; class Polyangia; order Polyangiales; family Polyangiaceae; genus PMG-095. The sequence continues at coordinate 15,995 of DATEDZ010000032.1, read as the reverse complement.
TTGGTATGGGGGCTCGCGCCTCCAGGCTGCGTTGCGTTCAGGAACCCAACAACATGTTGAACTGGTCGTTACTGTTCGAGAACGGTTTGAAGACGAAGCGCGTAGCAAAACGATTGGGGGAAGGCAGCTGTGCGCGCCCGTGCCCACACCCAGCTCGACTTCTTTCAGCGCAGCGGCGCGAGCCGTCGCTGCCGCCGTCCCATGGCAAGTGGCTGGTGCAGCTCCGCGCGCGAAAAGGCCGATTCGCTTTCGGCCTGTACCGGCGTGACATGAAGGTCATTGGCTACCAGCTTGGCCGTCATGGTCGACATGATGTACGCGTTGAACGCCAAGAGCGAAGAGCTGAAGGCGCCCTGATTAAGCGGCGCCGAAGTCGTAAGCCGAGATTTCGAGCCCGGTGAATAGCCCGCGGTAGGCGACGCGACCGCGATCGCCGCCGGCGGCACCTGCCACCACCATGAGCGGTAGCAAGTGCTCCTCGCGCGGGTGCGCGGCGCGGGCGGCCGGTGCTTTCAGCCACTCGCCGAGACGGGCGTCGCGTTCGGTGGCCTCGAGCGGGACCGATTCGCGCAGCCAGGCGTCGAACGCGCTGGCAGCTGGGCGCCCCGCCGGACCGAGACCGCGTAAGTTGTGGTAGCTCATGCCGCTGCCGATGATGAAGACGCCTTCATCACGTAGTGGCTGAAGCGCCCGCCCGAGCGCCAGGTGCTCGCTCGGATCCAGACCGGCCTTCAGCGAGAGCTGCACCGTCGGTACGTTGGCATCGGGGTAGGCGATCTTGAGCGGTACGAAGGTGCCGTGATCGAAACCGCGCTCGGTATTCTCGGCCGTCGCAAAGCCGGCCGCACCGAGCAGCTCGCGAACGCGCGCCGCCAGCGCTGGCTCGCCCGGCGCTGGCCAGGTCAGCTCGTACGACTCGGGCGGAAGCCATAGTAGTCGAAGAGCAGGGGCGGGGCGGCGCCGCTCATCACGGTCGGAGTTGGCTCCTCCCAGTGCGCCGAGACGACGAGCAAGGCGCGCGGCGGCGCCTTCGGCAGGTCGGCTAGGCTGCGCAGATAGCCTGCCAGAGCTGCTTGCTCGGCCTCATCACCGATGCCCACGCGCACGAACGGCCAGGGTCCACCACCGTGGGGCACGTAAACGACTGGGAAGCGCGAAGGGCTCGGGGACATGTGCCGACAACATAAGCTGCCGGGAAATTGCCACAAGCTTTCGGGTGGAGCCGGAATTGTTGTTCCGATGGCAACAATTAGGACGTGCCGACGCGGCCGGTCCTGCTACACACCCGCGCTTCACCCCTCGCCACTTGGATAGTCGTGACCATCCAAGCTCAGGCTCCATGTCCGCGCCTCTACCCGTTTCCGCTCCCGTTTCCGTTTCCGTTTCCGACGTCGACTTCACCGAGCTCCTCGGCCCCGAGCTAGCCTCTGCCTTCGCCAAGAAGGGCTACAGCACGCTCACCCCGGTGCAGCGCTCGGTGCTCGATCCGCAGCTCGTGGGGCGCGACCTGCGTATCAGCTCGCAGACCGGCTCGGGCAAGACACTGGCCATCGGTTTCGTGCTGCGACACGCGCTGTCGGGGGCGCCGCCGGCCAAGTCTGGCGTGGCGCGGCCGCAAGCGCTCGTCATCGTGCCGACGCGCGAGCTGGCCAAGCAAGTCTTCGACGAGCTGTCGTGGCTGTATGCGCCGCTCAGGCTGCGCATCGCTTCGGTCGCGGGTGGTACCTCGTACCGCGATGAGAGCCGCGCGCTCGCGCAATATCCGCGCATCGTGGTCGGGACGCCGGGCCGCCTGCTCGATCACCTGAACCGCGGCGCCATCGAGGCCGGTGCGGTAGCGGCCGTCGTGCTGGACGAAGCGGATCGCATGCTCGACCTAGGTTTTCGCGACGAGCTCGAGGCGATCCTCGACAAGGCGCCGCCCGGGCATCGCACGCACCTGGTCTCGGCTACCTTTCCGCGCGACGTGGCAGCGCTGGCGGATCGCGTGCAGGAGAATCCGCGTCGCATCGAGGGCACACCGCACGGCAGCGCCAACCGCGACATCGATCACATCGTGTACCTGGTGCATCCCGCCCAGCGTGTCGATGCGCTGATCAACGTGCTCTTGCATCATCCGGAAGAGCAGACGCTGGTCTTCGCGCGCACGCGCGCCGACGTGGCCGAGATCGCGCGTGAGCTGCAGCAGGCGGGCTTTGCCTCCGGTTCGCTGTCCGGCGAGATGAGCCAAGACGCCCGCAATCGGGCGCTTTCGGCCTTCAAGCGCGGCGAGATCCGCGCGCTGATTGCGACCGACGTGGCGGCGCGCGGCATCGACGTGCAGGACATCGCGCGCGTCATCCAGGTGGATCCGCCGACCGATCCGGATACGTACACGCATCGCAGCGGCCGCACCGGGCGTGCCGGGCGCAAGGGTGTGAGCGCGGTGTTGGTGGCGCCGGCGGGGCTCAAGCGCGCGGCGTCGCTATTGTCTCGGGCTCGCGTCAAGTTTCGCGTCGAGCCGATCCCCACCGCGCAGACGATCCACGCCGCGCAAGACGAGCGCTGGCTCGCGGAGCTAACGGCTGACGAAGAGCGTGAGGTGCCCGAGCGCGTACAGAAACAGGTCGAGCGCATCGCCTCCAGCGGCCTCACCGAGCGCGCCCTGGCGCAGCTCATCATCAACGTGCGCCGCGCCACCGGTGAGCCGCGCGACGTCACGCCGCTCTTCCCCCCAACCGATCAGCGCCGCCCCGCCGCTCCTGCTTTCCGGCATCCTTCGGCACCTCCTTCTCGCCACCCCCCGGCCCCTCGACCCCTCGACCCCTCGACCCTTCCTTCTCGCCGTCCCTCGAGTCCCCAAGACTGGGTCACCTTCCGCGTCTCGTGGGGCGAGGCGCACGGCGCCGACGCGCGGCGGCTCGTCGCGATGCTATGCCGGCGCGGCAAGATCCGTGGCACCGACATCGGGGCGATTCGGGTCAGCCGCACCAGCTCGATGGTCGACGTAGCGGCTGTCGTGGCACGCGGCTTCGCTCAGGCCACACGCGAACCGGATCCGCGTGATCCGCGCGTCCTCGTCACGCCGCTGCACCCGGCGCCGTCCGGCTCAGAGCATCCGCAGCGCGAGCCCCAGCGACGTGCCGATCCGAAGCGGCGAGGTCGTCCCTCTCGGTAGCTCGCCCCCAAAACCTCGCGCCACTACGACAGCGCGCGCCGATCGAGCTCGTTCGAGAGCAAGGTGACGACGTCTTCGCTGTGCAGGCTGACCGGGCCGACCGATAGTCGCGGGCAGTCCCGTAGGCGCGCGAGCGTCGTCTCGTCGAAGCCCAGATGGTCGCCGAGAAAGAAGACGCCATCGTCGCTGGCGAGCGCATAGGTCCGCACGTCCGCTCCGCGTTCGTCGAGGATGTAACGCGGAGCGTCCCCGACGTCCCCCAGTACCTGCTCCAAATCCCCTTCGCATAGCGCGAGGCCAGGTCGCACCACTTCGAATTCGCGGCTGACCGCTGACGGCTCACCGCTGACGGCTCCTCCTGCGGCCAACGTCTTCCGCAGCAGCGTCGCCAAGCTCCGCTCGTCCGGCCGCAGGAACTTGGCGCTCCGCCCATCGATGCGCAGCACCCGCGACCTACCGCCGCCGCGCAGCACCAGGTAAACCAGGACCTCGCGACGCAGCCCGTGCGAAACCAACAAGGCCGCGCGCACGCAGCGCAGCAGCACGTCGAGCCGGCCGCTCGAGCTCGCCAGATCATCGAGCGAGAAGCTCGCCGACCCGAGCGCGGTCTGGCCGATGATGACGAAGCGCCGCACGTGCTCAGCTGGCGCGCTCGGTCCGTCCGTCGGCATGGCGGGCGAAACGCGCGCCTTCTTCACCGTGCACCGGATCGGCGCTCGGCCAGGGCCAGCCGCCGAAGCGGGTGCTGCGGAAATCCGCGTAAGCTTGCTGGATCTCGCGGCGCGTGTTCATGACGAACGGCCCGCTCTGCACGACAGGCTCGCCAATCGGGCGCCCCTGCAGCAGCAGCAGCTCGGCCTCACTCGAACCATTTTCGAGCGAGAGTGTCAGCTCGGCCCGCACCTGCGCCGCGTGGCCAACCGCCAGCTCGATGCTGGCCAGCTTGATGGAGCTGCCACGGAAGAAATACAGCTTGCGATTGGTACCCGGCGCGGCGGCAGGCAGCGTGAGCTTGGCGCCCGCGTCCATGCGCACCGTCCAGATCGCGACTTGCGCCTCCGCACGGCTGGCCCACGACTGCGGGGGTGGAGCCTTCGGAACCGCGTCGCCGTACTTTCCGGCGATGACCGTAAGCTCACTGGTTTTGCCGCGCGCGTCGCGCACCACGCGCTTGGGAATGGCGTCGCGCCAGAACATCGAGAAGAAGGGACTGGCGAGCTTGTCGGCGCTCGGCAAATTGAGCCAGATTTGAAACAGCTCCAGGTGGTTCGGTCCCAGGCGATCCAGCAGCGGAAACATCTCTGCGTGGACGATGCCCTTCCCAGCGGTCAGCCACTGCACGTCCCCGCCGCCGTAGCGCGCCGCTGCGCCGAGGGAGTCCGAGTGGTCGACCAGGCCGCGCCGCACGACCGTCACGGTCTCGAAACCGCGGTGGGGATGAGAAGGGAAACCAGGCACCACCTCACCGTGGTACATGCGCCAGCCGTTCGAGGTATCGAAGTCCTGCCCCAACTGGCGACCCGCCAGAGAGACCGCGGGACCCAGGTGTGCGTTGCCAGCGGGGTAGGGGTCGTCGTGGTGTACGCAGAACAGGAACGGGTCGAGCACCTTCCACTGGGCGCCGAGCGGCTCCGTGCTCATCACCAGCGCCGCCTGGGCCTGCGCGCTGGGCTTTTCTACCGGCTCGGCGGGCGCATCGCTGCGGCACGCCGACGCGGCGGGGGCGCTCACCAGGGCTCCGAGCAAACTGCGCCGATCCATTGGCGTTGGCAAAGTGTTAGGCGGCCTCTAGCACGCCGCAAGCCTGGGCAGGCGGGGCGGCCCGTTCAGGCGATTTTTTGGCCCCAGCTCGTGAAATTTTGGCGACCGGCTCGACGCCCGCGGAAGCGCCGTGGCATGACCAGCGTCCAGCATGCGTGCCCGCCCGTTCTCGACGCCGACTCGCGTGCTCGGTTTCGCGCTCGCGCTGGGGGCGCTGAGCTGTGGTCGCAACAGCGGGACGCAGACGTTGCCCTCGGCGACTCCATCATCGCCTGCCAGTGCGCGGCCGCCGAGTGACCCTCTGGCGGCGATCGGCGCCCAGCGCTACGAACACTACTGCCAGCTGTGTCATGCGAAGGATGGCAGCGGCTACGCCGCCGACAACGCCCCGTCGCTCATCAGCAAGACCTTTCTCGAAAGCGCGAGCGATGAGCTCATCGCGTCAGGCATTCGGCTCGGCCGCTCCGGCACGCCGATGGCGGCCTACGGCAAGGTGCGGGGCGGGCCGCTCGAGGACCACGAGATCACGGCCATTGTGCGCTTTCTGCGCTCCAAGGGGCCCAAGTCGATGCCACTGCCTCCGGCGGGGCCCAGCGGCAACGCGCCGCGCGGCGCGGAGCTATTTGGCAAGGAGTGCGCGAGCTGTCACGGCTCGCCCACCACGCGCAGCACCGCCCTCAACCTGCACAATCCGGAGCTACTCGGCGCCGCGTCGCCCGCGTTCCTGCGCTACGCGATCGTAAGCGGCCGTCCGCCCACGCCGATGCCGGCGTTTCAGGGCAAGCTCAGCGAACAAGACGTGAGCGACATCGTGGAATGGCTGCGGAGCTTCAAACCGGCCGCGCCCGCCGCGCCGGTCGCCAATCTCACCGTGCCCGACGATTTGCCGGTGGTCATCAATCCCAAAGGTGGCAAGCCGAAGTTCACGCTGCGCGCCGAGCGCTTCGTCTCCTCCGAGCAAGTCAAAAAGGCGCTCGACGCCAAGCAGCGCATCGTCATCATCGACGCGCGCGCGCCATCGGATTGGATTCAGTTTCGCATTCCGGGTGCCATCTCGCTGCCCTATCACGACAAGAAACACCTCGACCGCATCCCCAATGACGGCACCTGGGTCGTTGCGTACTGCGCCTGCCCGCACCACGCCTCCGGTGAAGTGGTCGACGCCCTACGCGCCCGCAAGTACCCGAACACCGCCGTCCTCGACGAAGGCATCCTCTTCTGGCGCCAGAAGGGCTACCCACTGGCGGGCGAGGCGGTAACGCCCCAAGGCCCGGCCCCGCTGCCGAGCGCGCCGAAGCCGGCGACCTCCGGCAAGCAGTAGGGGCTTGGGTTCGAGCTCACGCTCAGGGTCGGGTTGCTGCTCCTCGCCTCACCGCGCGGCGGCGGGGCGCTGGCGAAGGGGGCGGCCAGGCCGACGTCAGGAAGGAAATGCGAGCCTGGGAAAGGTGTGGGCTCGCATGCGCGGTGCACCGACCGATTCGGGTGCAGTTGGGCACTGGTGTTGGAATCATCGAGTCTGCCTGTCTGGATTAGCGCGAGGCGGTACTGATCGGGGATGTGAGATGCTTTACGGCCCTACACCAGCGTTCCGAGCCGGGAACAAAAGTTCCACATGACATCTTTTTTGCTCTAGAAATTCTTAGACAGTGAAACGATCGCGCGATAGAGTCCACTCATACGACATGACTCAGGCCTTACCAATCAGGATAGGGATGCGCTACCTCGGCTTGGTTTCGCTCACGGCGCTACTCGGCGCCTGTAGCAGCGAGAGCTCGTCGCCCGAACCCATGAATCCAGCCACTGGCGCTACCGCCGGTGCCCCGGCCGCCACAGCCGGCAGCGGCGGGATGGCGGGCTCCCCAGGTGGCAGCGAGAGCGCTGGCACTACGACCGGTGGTGTTTCAGGCGGCTTGGGCGGCTCCCCCGTGGGCGGCACAGACCCCGGCTCTGGCGACACGATCATCTCTCCCGAAGGCACGATCCCGAACGTGGGCATGCCACCGGCCATGGTGGACCTGCCGCGCAATAGGTGGACAGAGGGTCTCACGATCCCGGTGGAGGAATCGCTCGAGGTCGGCCATCACCAGAATCAGCCCATCGTCGTCAACGGTTACGTTGAGGGCGCCGGCAACGCCGAGCTCGTCTTCTACGATATCTCGAATCCGGCCAAGCCCGTGATGCTATCGCGCATCACCAGCCCGACCTTCGACCCGAACGCGGGTCCCAAGGGTGTTGGTGAGGCCGAGTCGCATCAAACGTCGACCGCGCGCTACGGCAACAAGTTCTACCAGGTCTCCACGACGGGGCTCGGTGTGGACATCTGGGACATCACCAGCGTGCGTGATCCGAAGCACCTCAAGGAGGTCGCGCTCGAGGGCATCGACTACGGTGACTTTACCGACGCGGTCTGGGGCATGTACTGGCAGGGGACCACCATCTACGTCGGCGGTACCAATACGGGCCTGCACATCCTCGACGCGACCAATCCCGAGAACGTAACGGTCGTCAAGAGGCTGCCGACGTCGGCCTTTGGTGGTGTCAGCGCTGGCCCGCTCTGGGCCGTCGGCAACACGCTCGTCATCACGACGCCCAAGGAAAGTGGCGGCATCGCGACCATGGACATCAGCGATCCGCTGAATCCGGTCGCGCTCGCTTCCATCAAACCCAACAAGAGCTACATGGGCGGTTTCTATGGCAAGTATGCCTGGCTGCAGGGGCCGATGCGCGCTTGGGACGTGCTGACGGACCCCACCAAGATCAGCTCGAGCCCCGCGGGTACCCTGAGCACCGAGGCATCCGAGTACACGAGCTTCGCCGACGGCTACCTGTTTCTCGGTCACTTGCGGCCGAACGCGGGGGTCTCCAAAATCAACGTCAAAGACGTGACCAACATGCAGATCGAGCGGCGCGTTTGGGGCCGCCTGGTCTACGAGAACGGTGACGACCAGTTCTCGATCCAGGTGGGCAGTCTTCTGGTGCTCGCGGACGACGAGCTCCCTTATCGCGGTATGACCATCGCTGCGCACTCGACCGAGCCCGACACCACCCCGCCCGCCGTCGATACGGTCGTGCCCCACGACGGGACGACCGGCCTGAACATCAAGTCGCGCGTGGGTATCTCGCTCACCGACAACCTCGAGCTGGCGACCGTGCACCCGTACAGCGTGATCGTGCGACCGGTGGGCGGTCAGCCGATCAAGGGTACGTACGGGCTGTACATGGGTGTCCTCAACTTCGACCCCGATGAAGATCTGCTCCCGAACACCACCTATGAGGTCGTGCTGCCGCAGAATGGCGTGAAGGATCTCGTGGGCAATGGCATCGCGGCGGAGTTCAAGTCGACGTTCACGACCGGCCCCTGATGTAATGCGCTCGCGTCGGACGCTGCGGAGCTCTCTCGGCGCCATTGCCCTGGGGATTCTGTGGGCGGCGCCCGGGCACGCCATCACGGCCACCATCCTGGATCGCGCGCCGTCCCTCACCGGTCAGCCGGTGACGTTTGACCTGAACGTCACCGACGCGGTGGGACCGGTGCAAGTGACCTGGACGATGGGTGACGACAGCACCCCCACGGCGGGAGTGGATCTGATCCAACATACCCACACTTACGCCAAGCCGCGTCACGCCAAAGTGTCGGCGAGGGTCGTGGACAGCGTGGGCTCCGAGGCCCACCCCGAGGTCATGCACACGGTGCGCGCGCCGCTCACTGAACGCCGTCCTACGGGCTCGACCGACCTGATCTACGACCCGACCACCAAGCTCGTCTACAGCGCCAACTACGACAACGACAGCGTCAGTGTGGTGGATGCGACGGGGCTGGCCAAGGTCGCTGAGGTCAAGGTGGCGCGCGGGCCGATCTCGCTGGCGCTCGCACCGGGCGGCAAGCTTTGGGTGCTACACCGCGACGCGCACTCCATCGCCATCGTCGATACGGCGTCGAACACCGTCGAGCAGGAGCTGATGCTGCCCTACGCTTCGCAACCGATGGGTCTGGCTTTCAGCCCCAGCGGTGACGCGGCTTACGTGAGCCTGATGGCGCTCGGTAAGCTGCTCAAGCTGGATCCGAGCAGCGGCGCGGTCCTGGGCGAGGCGGAGGTCGGGGCGTCGGCGCGCGGTGTCTCGGTGTCCCACGACGGCTCTCAAATCTACGTGACTCGCTTCATCTCGCAAGGGTCGTACGGTGAGGTCGTGCGGCTGAGTGCCGGCCTGCAGGTCGACACCCGCTTCCAGCTGCTCGAAGACAAGATGACGGTCGACACCGATCAGCAGGGGCGCGGCTTGCCCAACTACTTGTTCTCGGTCGAGCTCTCGCCCGACGGCCAGCTTGCTTGGGTTCCCTGCAAGAAGGACAACATCTTCCGCGGCCTGCTTCGCGATGGGCAGCCGCTGATCGACGACAACATCGTGCGGCCGATGATCGCGCTGCTCGACGTGGTAGGCGGGGCCGAGCCCCGCCTCATCGATCTCGACGACCGCAACTTGCCCAACCAGGTCGTGTTCACGCCGCTCGGCGACTACGCCTTCGTGAGCCTAGCGGGCTCGGCGTCGGTGGAGATGAGGGACGCCTACGACGGCAGCTTCGTGACGGAGCTCAAGAGGGCTGGCTTTGCCCCGCGGGGCCTGGTGCTGACCGAGGATTACAAGCTGTTCGTGCACGCCTCGCTGAGCCGGAAGCTGGTCGTCTATAACGTGGCGGACCTCGTCAGTTTGGTCGATCCGATCACCAAGCGCTTGGCGGAGATCCCAACGGTCGAAGTCGAGAAACTGGCTCCCGACGTGCTGCGCGGCAAGCAGCTCTTCTTCAATTCGGCCGACATTCGGATGACGGATCCGGGCTACCTCAGCTGCGCTTCCTGTCACTTCGACGGCGCGGAAGACGGTCGGGTCTGGGACTTTGCCAGCACGGGCGAGGGCTTGCGTAACAGCATCTCGCTGCTCGGTCGCCGCGGCATCGGGCAAGGCAATGTGAACTGGTCCGGCAGCTTCGATGAGCTCCAGGACGTCGACGACAACATCCGCAACCTGTTCGGCGGCACGGGCTTCCTCACTGCGGAGCAGCTGGCTATGGGCACGGTTGGCACGCCGCTCGGAGACAAGAAGGCGGGCATGATGAACAAGGAGCTCGACCAGCTGGCGGCTTTCTTGACCTCGCTCGACACCTACCATGCCAGCCCGTACCGCAACCTGGACGGCACGTTGACGCCCGACGGCGTGGCCGGACGGGCTATCTTCAAACGACTCGGCTGCGGCTTCTGTCATACGGGCCCCGACGCTACCGACAGCAGTCGTGGCAAGCTCCACGACGTCGGCACTCTGCGCGACACTTCGGGCAAGCGCGGCGGTGAGCCCCTGTTCGGCATCGATACGCCGACCCTCAACGGCGTTTGGGAGACGCCTCCCTACTTGCACGATGGCTCGGCCCCGACGCTGCGGGACGTGCTCACCACCGCGAACCCCGACGACCGTCACGCCTTCACCAGCGCGCTCACCGAACAAGAGCTGGACCAGCTGGTTTCCTACGTACAGCAGCTCGACGGAACACTCGACCCCGAGGATCCCGCGGTGGGCGGCGGCGGCAGTGGCGCTGGAGGTTCGGCTGGCGCGGGCGGGGCCGGCATGTTGACCTCCGGGACCGGCTCCGGCGCGCGCGATTCGGGTAGCTGCGCCGTAGCTGGGCGGCCGCGTGTGCAGAGCAGCACGCTCGGAGTGCTACTCGGGCTACTGCTGGGCGCCGGCTGGTGTCGCCGCGGGAGGCGCGCATGAGGCTGCTACGGCTGAGTGGATTGCTGCTGCTCGCGTGTGGTTGTGCCGGTGACGAGGGCGAGCCGAAGCCGATCGACATGCCTTCGACCAGCTGGGACGACCTGCCCGAGCTGCTCAAGCCCAATGCCGAGCTTGCCTTGCTGCCGAAGCGCGAGGAGCAGTACGCAAAGCTCTGCGGCTTGGGTCGGGACGACAGCTTCTTTCGCGCTATCTGCGCTTCGCAGCGGCCGGTCATCTCCGACATGGCGAGCCTGATTCAGGTCGCCGGTCTGGCTGAAAACCGCGCCTTCGCGCTGACCGGCAATTCTACCTCGTTGGTCAAGACCGCGGTTTCGGCGGTCAATCCGCGCGCCATCATCTTCCCCCGCGTCGCCGAGACGCGGCAAAAGCCGGCACAGCTGACGGCCCTCGGCTTCGTGCGCGGTGAGCCCTTCGTGGAGGTGGTGAGTCGCGACACCACGAGCGGCGAATACAACTTCTACCTCTTCACCTTCGAGCGGCCGTGCGACTACGACATGGGCGGCTGTGATCTGGCGAGCTTGCTCACGGAGGAGATCGAGCGCGGCTGGACCGCCTTCAGTATCTACACGGAGGACGACATCGAGAACACTTCGCTCGACTGTCGATCTTGCCACCAGCCGGGTGGTGTTGGCACTCCGAAGATCCTGCGCATGCAGGAGCTCGAGAACCCGTGGCTGCACTGGTTTCCGCAGCGCTTCGTGCAGCGCACGGCGTCCGATCGCCTGCTGACCGCTCAATTCTTGGAAGCCCACCGAGTCGATAGCGCCTACGCCGGTATCCCAATTGCCAGCATCGAGAGCGGTATCGAGGAAGGCAGCGGCGCGCAGCTCGAAGCGCTGCTGGTCGCCGAAGGGCAGGACACGCAGCCCAACGCATTCGATCCGCGCATCGAGGCGGAGGCCAGGGACGGCCAGGCCAGCCCCACCTGGGAGAAGCAGTTCGCGATCACGCTCACCGGCGATGCCATCGGCGTGCCTTACCCACAAGCCGACGTCACCGACCCGACGCTGCGCGCCGCCCGCGTTCAATCGTATGTCGACGTGGTATCGGGCGCGGCGCCGCGAGAATCGCTGCTCGACCTGCGCGAGCTCTTCTCCGAGGACGCCAAGCAGAAGCTGGGGCTCGTACCCCCGCCCGGCGCGGATGGTCTGACGGTGCTGACCCAGGTCTGCTCGCGCTGCCACGACGGTCGGGGCAACCCCAGCCTCAACAAGAACGCGTTCAATGTGAAGCTCTTGGCCCAAATGTCGCGGGAAGAGAAAGATAGCGTGATTTCGCGGCTGAAGGAGCCGGAGGGCTCGCTGCTTCGCATGCCGCCCTGGCGCGCCGCTACCCTGCCGCCAGCCGCGCTTCAGAGCGCGATAGACGAGCTCAGCAAATAAGCCATTGAAGCAGCGCCCGGCTTTCTTGCCCTCGCTGGGAGCTCGCGGCAAAACCGGAGAACCTGACGCATGAGCCACCCCGACTCCGGCTCCGATGACGATCTGGAACAGCCCGTCTTGACGCGGGACGCCTTGACGCCGCGTGGCGGTTTCATGGCGCGGCCCGGCTTGAAGGCTCCGCCCCGGCACGCGGTCGTCATCCGCGGCGGGGACGTTGAGCCGTCCGAGGACATTCCGCTGGTGCGCGCCAGCCAGCCACCGCCCACGCCGGCCCGTGAGGCGCCGCCCGTGAGCTCCAACGAGCAAGTCACGTTGCCCGCCATCCTGACGCCGAAGTCCGAGGTTGCGACGCTTCTCGATCTCTCCCCACCGGCTCTGGTGGCGCCGCCTCTGGAATCGCTGCCGCCGCCGAGCGAGATGCCGGTGGTAGCGAGCGTCGGGGCTTCCGACCTCGAGCACGCACGGGTTCGGCGTCGCGCACGCTCGCGCTGGACCATCGTCGCGGTCGCGGCCGCCGGTCTCCTGCTGGGCTCCGCTTCGATAGCCGCCACGTGTGCTCAGCGCAACACTGAACCGAAGTCGGCAGCAGCGCCGCCCGGGCCCGCCGAGGTGCTCGCGCCGCCGCGCAGGACCACCCTAGCGCAACAACCCCCAGGGTTACAGAGCGCGTTCGGCCACGCGCCGTCGCTGGCCCCGTCGGCGTCGAGCGGTGCTCCGCTGCCCACCGCACCAGCGGCTCGGCAGGTCCCCGCGGCGAGCGGGCGCGCTCGGCAGGTCGGCTCGAAGCGCAGCATATTCTGAATGTTGTATGCTATCGGCATGCGCACTGACTCGAGGGCTTTCGTCGCCGCGCTGCCGCGCCTCGCCCTGGCGGCCGGCTGGCTGCTGGCTTGTGGCAGTGACCCTCAGCCCCAAATCCAGGTCGGCGGGCACGCTGGGCAGGCCGCAGGTGGTAGCGGTGGGCTTTCCGGAGGCGCAAGCCAGTCTGGGATGGGGGGGGCGTCGAGCGGTGCCGCGGGCGCGAGTGGCGGCAGCGACGTCGGTGTTGCGGGCTTGGGCGGTGCAGGCGGGAGTGCTGGTGGTGGCGGCGCGCTTTTGCCTTTCAAGTGCCCCGACGGCGTCTTTCCGATGCCCGACGTGGGTGACTCGCAGCAGGTGTGTCAGGGCTTCCAGTTCAATCACCCGTTCAACGAAGGGCCGACCTGGGTCGGCGGTGCCTTCTACTTCTCGAACTTCGTCCAGGGCGCGCAGGGCGGCGACCTCAGCGGCGACATCGTCAAGTACACGCCCGGTGGCGATTGCGAGATCTTCATCGAGGGCGCGGGCACCAACGGCCTGGCCGCGGCCAAGAACGGCAATCTGCTCGGCGCGCGGCACGAGACGCGCTCGATCACCGAGTTCGACATCGTGACCAAGCAGCCGACCATCCTGAGCGACATGTTCATGGGCAGTATGCTCGATTCGCCCAACGATTTGGTGCAGCACTCGAACGGCGGCATCTACTTCACCAACCCCACGCATGAGCTCGGTGGTCGTCCGCAAGGCGTCGGCCCGGCCATCTTCCGGCGTGATCCCGCTGGCATGCTCAGCACGTTGAGCGAAGGCAATCCGCAGCCGAATGGCATCACCCTCTCGCCGGCAGAAGATAGACTCTACGTCGTCAACGGCGGGCTTTGGGACCTCGATGCCAATGGCGTCCCGTCCAACCGGCGCGACTTCCCGCTGCAGGCCGACGGCCTGGGCATGGATTGCGCCGGTAACGTCTACCTTTCGGGCGGCACCATCCGAAACCCCGACGGCGTTCAGATCGGGCAGTTTTCGGGCGGGACGAACCTGGCGTTCGGTGGTCCCGATGGCAAGACCATCCTGGTCGTCGTCGGCGGTACCGGCGTCAAGATCATGCAGACCAACGTGCCCGGTCTACCTTGAGGGCAAGCGGATTGCCATCGCCGCCTCGAGCGGCAGGGCTTGCCGAGCAATCAAAGGTTAGCGAGCTGCTGCTGGAGCTCCGCGATGAGAGCCTGTGTCTTCTTCAAGCTGCGCTCGGCGTTCTCGAGCTCGCCACGCAGCCGTCCTAGCTCCCGTTGCTGCGAGTCACGCAGCTCCTTGGTTTCGCGTAGCGTGACGGACAGTTTCTCGCGCCGAGCATTCCGGCGCTCGTGCTCCTCCTGCTCGGCGCGCCGTTTTTCCGCGGCTTCTGCGCGCTCTGTCGCGACGTCGCGGGACTTCTCCGTGCTTTGCGAAACCGTGCCGACCGCTCCCTCGAACGCCTCGAAGCCGGGTGGATCCCGATCTGCCACGAGTGCCCCTTCCGGATCCGGTGCGAAACCGCCGCTGGCTGCCAGCGCAGACAAGGTCGTGGTCACGCGTCGTAGCGTGGGCTCAGTCGCAGCGTTGCCGGCCGCTTTCAGCAGCTCAGCTCCTTTTTCTCGCAGCTCCACCAACAGCTCGCGGTGCTGCTTGCCAGCCTCACGGTCACCGCGCTTCACGCGCTGCGCGGCATCGACAAGTGCCTCGAACGTCTCACGCTCCTGCCACCATAATTGGTTGACGGCCCAGGCCGAGACCGACGGCCGGCCGAGCTTGCCGATTTGACTGGCAACGGCAGCATGACCTGCCGCCTTGGCTTCCGCGGCCAGGCGTTTGCGCTCAGCCACGAAATCGCCGTGCGGCGCTCGATACAGAGCTTCTATGGCTGCTGCTAGCGCATCCGTCATCTGCCGTAGCGGTCCCTAAGGACAGTACATGGGCAGTGGGGTCGGATGCCAGACCTCGCCCTTGGCGATCGATACGGCCATGATCCGGCCGTTTCTGTCACGACATTTTTTCTGTCACGACATTTTCGCGGGTCACGGACGATCGTCGGGACTGAAAGTCGCACGCGCCTGACGGTACGCGACTTGCTTGGTCGTGCCCATGGATCCCAGCCTGACCAAGGGCGCCTCGATCGGCGAAGTGGCGATTCGGCTCACGGTTGCGATCCTGATGGGCGCCTTGATCGGATTCGATCGGGAGCGCCTGGATAAGCCAGCCGGGCTGCGCACGCACATGCTGGTGGCACTCGGCTCGGCCAGCTTCACGCTCCTGGGCTTCGAAGTGGGGGCGCACCTGTCGCCTCGCACGGGGGATGGCTTCGATCCCACACGCGTCCTGCAGGGCGTGATCGGCGGTATTGGTTTCCTGGGTGCCGGTGCGATCATTCAGAATCGCGGCCACGTGTCCGGAATTACGACCGCGGCCAGCGTTTGGGTGGCCGGAGCGCTGGGGGCGGCGTGCGGCGTTGGCGCCTATGTGCTGGCAATTTTCACGACACTACTCGCGCTCGCGATTCTGGCTCTGCTGGTCAAGCTCGAAGGCGTGATCGGTGGGGTGCGTCCTGAGCCAGGCCAGCGTGGGGGAGAGAGCCACGCTGCATCCGACACCGCTGAGGCAAGTGGCAACGTGCCCAAGGTCAAGGTCGGCGTACAGGCGGGCGACGTCATCACCGCTATCGACGGCAAAAAGATCGGCGAGGCGCGCGAGGCCATGCTGGTCATCTTGACCCGCCGTCCCGGCAGCAAGATCAACCTGACGGTGCTGCGCGACGGTAAGGAAATAAAGCTCGAGGCGGTCGCGGCGGAACGGCCGCAAAATCAACTGCGTCGGGGTTAAATTTCCCTCCCCCTTTTAGGGGGAAGGGGTTCTTACATTAGGGCGCGGGACCCTGGTCCGCGGCCGCGTCTTCCGCATCGCGGTCGCGGTACACCCGTCGCGCCACCACGAGCCCCGCTTCGAACAGCACGTACATCGGCAACGCGAGAAAGGTCTGCGAGAACACGTCGGGCGGCGTGAGCACCGCTGCGATCACGAAGATGCCGAGGATCACGTACGGCCGCTGCCGCGCGAGCTTGTGCGGATTCAGCATACCGATG
>DATEDZ010000031.1:0-5662 GCA_035281385.1 Polyangiaceae bacterium | reverse complement strand
AGGGACCGCGCATCACCGCCCAGGATCTGCTGCGGGCGGGCCTCGCCGTCGAGTCGAGCGCGGTGGCCACCTGGGCCGCTGAGGATCCCACGCTCACGCCGCCGCCTTCGCTGGCGGTGCGGCGGCGTTCGCTGAGGCGTGTGCCTGGCCGCTAGCGCCGCTGCCGGGACGCGCTTGGTGGTGCAGGCCGAGGCGCTGACCTGGATGCGCGAGCACCTCGCGCAGCCGGGTGACGCCATCGTCACGTCACTCCCCGATGTTTCGGAGCTGCCTGACCTCGGCCCGGGGCTCGAGGGCTGGCAGCGCTGGTTCGTCGCGGCGGCGGCGCAGCTGATGCGCTGGCCCGAGTCGAGCTCCGCGTCGCTGTTCTTCCAGAGCGACATCCGCCACGACGGTCGCTGGATCGACAAGGCCTACCTGGTACAAAAAGCGGCCGAGCAAGCTCAGGCGTCGCTGCTCTTTCACAAGATCGTGTGCCGGCATCCCCCCGGCACCTTGACGCAAGGACGCGCCAGCTACTCGCACCTGCTGGCATTCACGACCGGAACGGAGCTCAGACCCAAGCGCCCCAGCCCGGACGTACTGCCGGAGGCGGGCAACATGCCCTGGAGCCGCGCCATGGGCACACGCGCCTGCGAGGTCGCCTGCCGCTTTCTGATCGACGAGGTGGCGGCCTGCCGTGTGGTCGATCCCTTTTGCGGCAAGGGCAGCGTCCTGGCCGTCGCCAACGCGCTCGGCCTCGACGCCCTCGGCATCGATGTCTCGGCCAAGCGCTGCCGCGCCGCGCGAAAGCTCGGCGTGGGCGTGAGCTAACCAGCCCCTTCGAGCACGCGGTGGATCGCGTCGGGGACGGCGCCGAGCTCTTCGGCGAGCGCCAGCAGGCGCGTGTTGTGCGGCAGCTCGGTCAAGTAGAGCTTGGCGTAGGGCGTGCCGGCCAGACCTTGCAAGCGGCGTTGCACGAGCGGTACAGCCTGCGTGATGGCGGCGTTGGCGAGCTCGGTGTCGCCGAGATCCAGGGCGGCGTCGTGGTAGGCGAGAAAGACCGGAGCCTCGTTGAGCAAGCTCGGCGCGCCAGCCTCGAGCAGCTGCGCGGCCTCGCGCGCCAAATCCAGCGCGGCGTGCGTGTTGCCACAGCGCCGTTCGGCCTCCGCCCAGAAGCCGAGCGCGACCGACAGCACATCTCGGTTCGCCGTCTGCCGGTAGGCTTGCGCGGACATGCGGAGCAGGCCGAGCGCGCGTCGTGATTGTGCGTCGCTCTTGCCGCGGAGCAGCTCACAGCCGCGGTAAAACAGCATGCCCAGGTTGGAGCGATCCGGGGCCGCCCATACGCCCGCGGCGGCAGCGTCGGCATCTTCACGTACGGCGGCCAGGTGGCCCTCGAGCTTGACATCGTTGCCGAAAGTCGCGGCCCAGCCGAGCAGGTTCATCTGCGCGTGCCGTACCGCCCCCTGGCTCCCGATCGCGTCAGCCAACGCTAGCCCGGTCTCGATCGCCTGGCGCGCTTCCTGGCGGGCGCCGATCGTGGTCAGGGCGAAGCCCAGGTTGCTCATCAGCATGGCTTCACGCTCGCGCAGGCCGGCGGCGCGAGCGGCGCCGGCGGCGTTGCGGCGTGCTTCGAGCGCTGCGCCGAGCGCGCCGGTGGTCTGGCGCACGATGGCTTGCGTCTGGTACGCGTCCACCGCTGCCGAGCTCAGCTGGCGTGTATTGGCGAGCGCCAGGAGCCGCTTGGCTTCCACCTCGGCGTCTGCGAACTTGCCCGCGAAAGCCAGGCGCATGGCGAGCGCGGCTGAGGAGCGCGCCTCTTCGTCGAAAAGGCCCAGGGCTGCGGCTCGATCGCGCGCCTCCGCTAGGCGCTGGCTAATAGACTCGCCCGAGCCGCGCGCGTCGTCGAAGCGCGCCCGAGCACCGCGCGCCCGCACTACGCTGCCCTCATCGTGGACGTTTTCTTCCATGGCGCTGATGGCGGTTTCACGCTCGCTGGCTCGTGGATCGAGGCGGCTCCAGGCCTCGTCCAGGCACAGCGCGCGCTGAAAGCCGCTCAGCTTGTCCTCCGCGAACGCCAGGGCGCGTTCGGCCATGCTGAGCGCGTCGGTCAGCGCGTTGGTGGCGAGCGCACGCTGCGCGGCCTTGGCCCAGTACTCGGCCGCGCGCGTATGCTCGCCGCCCAGATCGTAGTGACCGGCCACAGTCGCGGAATCCTCGCCCATCGAGGCCAGCCAAGCGGCGGCCAGGGCGTGCAGCTCGTGACGCTCGCGCTCACCCAGCGAAGCGTAGGCCACGTCGCGCACCAAGGCGTGTTTGAACAGCCACTCGCGCGTGCCCTGAAAGCGCGACGTGTTCTGCTCGGTCAGGACCTCGGCTGCCACCACGGCCTTCATCACGCCCTCGGCGCCGCGCATACCCAGCGTATCGAGCGCCGCGTCCCAGCAGGTCAGGCCGAACACCGACAGCCGACCCACCGCGTCGCGGCACTCCCCTTCCAGCGCATCCAGGCTGACCTGAATGGCAGCTTGAATCGTGGGCGCGTGACGAGCGTCGCGGCCCGAGGCGGTCAGGCGCGCCAGCTCCTCGGCAAACAGCGGCAGGCCCGCCGCCTGATCTGCGATGCGATCGACCACGTCTTCCGGAATCGCGTCGCCCAGCACGGCTCGCGCGATGGCGCGCGTGGCGCGCTTGGAAACCGGACGTAGCTCCAGCCTCACGTGATCGCGGCCGGCAAAGCGCGCGGTCTGCTGCTGCCAGAACTCGGGCCGCACCAGCGCCATCGCCACCAGCGGGCGACCCGTGGCGCGGCCGAGCATGTGGTCGATCCAACCGATGCTCTCCGGATCCGCCCACTGCAGGTCTTCCATCAGGATCGCGACTTGCTCGTCCTGCGTCACCTGCAGCACCAGGTCGGTCATGCTCAGCCACAGCGCGTCGCGCGAGCCGCGCGGATCCAGTCCCTCCGGCAATGGCTCGTTGGCCAGCAGGCGCGCCAGCAGCATACGATTCTGTGAGCTGAGCTCGTCGCGCGTCGATGGCCCGAGCCTCGAGACGATGGCCCGCTCCGCTTCTGCGCCCGTGGCGCCCTTGGGTAGGCTGATGATGGCTCGTAGTACGTCAGCGGCGGCGCCCAGCGCGTGACCCTGACCATAGGCGTCGGAGCGCTGCAGCACGATGTTTGGCGCGCCCGCCTGCGAGGAGATGCGCGCCATGACTTCGCGGCGCAGGCGGCTTTTGCCGAT
This sequence comes from Polyangiaceae bacterium, assembly GCA_035281385.1. GTDB lineage: Bacteria > Myxococcota_A > Polyangia > Polyangiales > Polyangiaceae > PMG-095. Next base: position 2,435 of record DATEDZ010000031.1, on the reverse strand, counting down.
GCCGGGGGGGCCGGTGATCGACACCAGCACCGGGGTCGAATCGAGGCGCGAGCGCTCGAACGCCGACATCACCTGAGCCAGCTCCGGATCACGACCCACGAACGGCGCGCCACCGGTGCGGTCACCGCGCGCCTGTAGGATCGGTTCGCCCACGATGGCCGAGCCGTCGTCGCGCGTGCGAAATTCGTAGCGACCGCGCCCGAGCTCGCTGGTCGTTGCATCCGCCAGCACCATACTCGGCTCCGCGTCGCGCGACAGCGCCGACGCGCGGTCCACCACCTCACCTACCGGCTGGATCTCGCCGGTGGCCGATGCGAAGTCCAGGCGCGCGCGGCCGCTGGCGACGCCGACGCGCGCTCCAGCGCGAGCCAGCCGCCGCCCCAGCTCGAGTGCCACCGCGGCTTCGTTGCCGACCGCGCGCCGTGCCCCGAGGTGCGCCACGATTGAATCCTGCCCGAGCGGCACCGCGTCCGCGCCTCGCTGCCGCAGTTGCTCGAGCGAGCGCTCGCGCGCCGACCCGGTCCCGAAGCGGATGGCAACGATCGATGTGACGAGACGCGAGCCGCTCCAACCGAGTCGCGAAGAACGCACGGCCTCGACCGGCTCCAGCCAGCTGGTGCGCATGCCGTCGCGCGACGCCTCCTGTAGCAGCTCGAGCACCTCCTGCATGGTGCTGGGACGCGCATTCGGGTCGGTTTCGAGCATGCGCGAGACCAGCGAGTCCATCATCGGCGGCGTGTCGCGGCGCAGCTCGTGAAGCCGCGGCGCCGAGGTCGTAACCAGGCGCGCTAGCGTCGCGATCATGGTCGGACCGACGTGCGGCGGTCGGCCGGCGATCAGCTCGAACAGCGTGGCGCCCAGCGAGTAGATGTCCGAGCGCGCGTCGATCGGCCCGTCACCGCGCGCCTGCTCCGGCGCCATGTACGCGGGAGTCCCGACCACATCTCCGGAGCGCGTGATGCGGATGTCGCCCTTGGCCGCCACACCGAAATCCACGATCTTGGGTGAGACATTCTCGAGGGACCCGTGCGACTCCGCAGAGCGGCACAGAAAGACGTTGCCCGGCTTGATATCGCGGTGAAAGACGCCCGCGTCGTGGGCCGCCGACAGCGCCTCACCGACCTTGATGCCGAGGTCGGCGGCTTGCTGGATGCTCAAGGGTTCGCGCCGCTGCCGCTGCGCGAGATCCTCACCGTCGAGCCACTCCATGGCCACGTAGGGCAGCCCGCTGTCCTCGAGGACGCCGAAGGCAACCGTCTTCACGATTCCCGGGTGGTCGAGGTTGGCCAGGAGCTGTCCCTCGCGCATGAGGCGCTGCTCCTCTTCCGGCGCGACTCCGGCTTCGGCCGCGATGACCTTGAGCGCCACCGTGCGCTCGGTTTTCAGGTCGTAGGCGCGGTAGACGATGCCTACCCCACCTCTGCCTACCTCGCGCTCCACGACGAACCTCCGGCCGAGACGCCGGCGCTCTACGTTGGTCGACTCTTCTTCCACTTCCCCCAAAAGTAGCCTCCTGCGATGCGGAGCGGAAGCCCGGCCCATGAACCTGCTCGCGGTCCTTGAATAAGCGGCATTTCACGGTCGTCAAAATTCCTGCCGATCGTGGCAAGTTTTTCCCCTCGGCGAAGGAACCGGAGTAGTTTCTGGGAGTCTAGCGGGATTGCTTGAGGTCGACTCGAAGAGGAGCTGGCAATGGGACTACGTTCATTTCTTGGCCTGATATCAGTGGCTCTGGCGTTTACGGTCGTCGCTTGCGATAGCGACAAGGCGCAGAAGGTCGAGCCGGAGACCCGCGGCAAGCGCGGTGAAAGGTGCATGGCGCGCAACGACTGCGCAACCGGTCTGGCCTGCATCGGCGGCGTCTGTGCCAGGAACGAGTTCGAGATCGACGTCAGCGTCAAGCACTGCGATCGCATCGAGTGCGACAGCGACGAGGTGTGCTGTGGCGATCGTCCCACCATGGCGCCGGCCAAGTGCGATGGCCGCGAACAGATCTGCGATCCCACGCCGGTTCCGGGTTGCGTTCAAACGAGCTGCACGAGCGACCTTCAATGCAACGGCGGCACCTGTCCAGCCGGCACGTGTCAGATCAGCGGCGATGCGTGCACGACCAACACGGAGTGCGCGGAAGCCTGCCTTGCCAATAACACTTGTCGCTCCACGGGCGCTCCCTGCACCACGATCCTCGATTGTCCGTATAACAATTCGATTCTCAATTGCTCGCTCCGGACCTGTAACTGTCAGAAGCCCCTGTACGATCCGAACGATCCGATCTGCAACGACCCGGACTGCGAGAACATTTGCAACCTGCGCTGCGTGGGTCAGCTGTGCGTCGAGGACGACTCGTGTGCGACCAACGCCGAGTGTCCGAACACGGCGCCCTTCTGTGATGGCAATCGCTGCGTGCAGTGCAGAAAGAATGCCGAGTGCAACGT
>DATEDZ010000030.1:0-9360 GCA_035281385.1 Polyangiaceae bacterium | reverse complement strand
CGATGAGGTTTGCCCGCTTTCCAGCAATCCGGCATCGGTTCCCCCTCCACGCTGCTGTTTGACGTCAACGTCCCATGGGCTCGGTGACCGCTGTAGAGTGCTCAGGCGTCCGGAGCAACGCCAAAGCCACCTCGTGCCTGGATGCCACCAAAAAGTTGCAGCGACGCCTTGGGAGGTTCAGCGGCGCAAGACGTAGCACTAGTAGTTAGTTGTTCGGCTTCTTGAAGAACTTGCCGAGCAGACCCTTGGGCTCACTGGTCTTGCTGGCCCTGTGACCCGCAGATTCGGGCGCGCCGCTGCTACCGGGCGGGGCGGGCGGAGCGCTGCTGGGGCGACCGCCATGGCGCATGGCATAGAGCCGCACCTCGCGCTGAGCGTCGGTGTGGCGCGCGTCGCGTTCGACGATGAAGCGAAAATCGTGCACAGCCTCGCGCTCACGTCCGAGCCGCTTGAGCAGCTGGCCGCGGTACCAGCGCACGCGCAAATTGTTGGGCTCCGTCTTGGCGGCCTTGTCGAGCTGCACCATCAAGTCGGGCATCTTCGCGCCCGGCTTCTGAGCCTGAATCCAGACGTGCAGCGCGACGTGATTGGCTTGGGTCGGGTCGTTCTGGAAGGCGAGCAGCGCTTCCTTCTCGGCTGCGGCGAGGTTGCCGCGCTTGAGCAGCACCTCCGCCTTTTGAAAGGCGTTGGTCGCCTTCAGCACCTTTTGCACCTGCTCGGCCTCGTCTGGCGTGTCACCGGTGACGAGCGACTGGTCATATGCCCTGCGCCTCTCGGGATCGGACAGGACCTGGCTGGCTTCATTGAGTCGGGTAAAAACCCGCGTCGCCTGGTCCTTCAGATCCGAAAGCTCGCTCTTCAGGCGATCGGGATGCCACCTCTTCGCCAGGCCGAAGAAGGCGTTCTGGATGGCTTGTGTCGGCGCATCCGGCGCTACGCCGAGCGCCTGGTAATGCGTTCCACCCAGGCGGGCCAGCAGGCCTTCGAGCTCCTGCCGCAGCTCTGCCATGCCAGTGCCGAGAACCTGCGCAGTGGGCGTGGAACCGGGTGCCGACAAGCTGGGCGAGCGCGGCGAAGCCGGGGCAGGCGAGGTGTTGCGCGGCGTCGGGGGCAGCATCGAGCCGCTCGGCGACACCGGCAGCGTCGAGCCAGGCGCGTCACCGGGCGTCGAGCCGCCCGGTGACGCGGGCACGGGTGACGCGATGCGCGCCGCGGGCGCGGTCGAGACGGTGAAGCTCGGCACCCCGGGCGCGCTGACCGGCACGGGAGTCGACACGCGGTGGTGGTCCGATGGCCGCGGCACCACGTTCTCCACGTCGGGCACCGAGGCGCGACCGGCCGTCGGCGGGCGCACCCCGGCGCTCGGCTGGGTGCGGCCCACCGGCGCAATCGGAATGCGCGACGACGAGGGCGCTTCATCGGCCCCGACCGGGTCGGCCCCGGGCACACCCAGATCGAGCTGGCGCAAGATCACCAGCACATAAACCAGCCGTTTCACGTCGTCCGGCGCGGCCAAACCCGAGGCGATCAGCGACGAAAGCGGCTGCGGTTTGGCTCGCAGCACGTCGATCAACGCCTGTTCGGAGGCTTCGAACTTGAAGCGGCGGATGGGTGCGTCGACGTGAAGCTCGATCGGACGCTGCCCCAGACGACCTGTCACCGCCTCGATCTCGGCCGGGCTGGCGTGCCGACGCAGCCCGCGCCAGATCAAAGCTAGCGGGCGCGTGCGCAAACCTTCGGGCGCACCCCAGCGTTCCAAGAGATTGACCTGATCGTAGTAACCGTAAAGCGTGGTGCTCGGCAGCTTGAACAGCCAGAGCACCTGGCGCGCCAGCTGCTCGCGTAACGCTTCGCGCAGCAAGCGTGAATCGATAGCGCCGGTCTCGAGCAATACCTCCCCGTGCAGCCGCCGCTCGTGCAGAGCGCCCTGTAAGGTACGTTCGTAAACCTCACGCGTGATAGCGCGCCGCTCGACCAGCACCTGCCCCAGGTAGGTCACGGGTGTGGCAGTCTTGACCTTGGCGGGCGCGCCCGTCTCGAACCAGATCGCATGCTTGTCACCGGACGCCTCCTCGAGCACCAAGCTGCCGGTGAGCCCTCGATCCAGCAGATACACGAGCAGGTGACCGAGCGGTGTGGCCTGCAGGTTTCCGGTTGCGCTGGCTTCGATACTCATCGCACGCGTCGGGCGGGCGAGCATAGCTTGGGCACGGGCGCCGGGGGTCTTGGAAACCTCTTCAGCCATGCAATCTCCCTGAACTTCCACGCCGGTTCGGGCGAGCGCCTCCGGAATGCTAGCGTCGCTCGCCAATGGCGCGCGCCCAGATCCTGGTAGTGGATGACGAGCCGTCGATTTTAGGAACCCTGAAGAAGGTTTTATCTCTGGAGGGTTATGGGGTGGATGTGGCAGGGGGGGTGGGGGTCGCCGAGAGCAAGATCGCCAAGCAGACGTACGACATGATCCTGCTCGACGTGGCGCTGCCGGATGGAGACGGGCTGTCGCTGCTGTCGAAGCTGATGGCCGGCGGGCTGGAGTCGCAAGTGATCATGATGAGCGGTCACGCCACGATCGATGCGGCGGTCAGGGCCACTCGTCTCGGCGCGCTCGACTTCCTCGAGAAGCCGCTGTCGACCGACCGGCTTCTGGTGGTGCTGGACAACGCCTTGAGGCTGTCACGGGCTGAAGCCGAAGCGCAGGAGCTGCGGCGCGAAGCGGGCCTCGGTGACGAGCTGATCGGCCAGAGCCGTCCGATGCTGGCCTTGCGCGAGCAGGTGCTGCGGGCCGCCAAATCCAACGCCAGCGTTCTTTTGACCGGCGAGCGCGGCACGGGCAAGGAGCTGATCGCGCGAGCCATCCATCGCGCCTCACCCCGAGTCAAGGGGCCGCTCGAGCGCCTCAACTGCGCGGCGGTGCCGGCGGAGCTCATCGAGAGCGAGCTGTTCGGGCACGAGGCGGGGGCGTTCACAGGCGCCACCAAGCAGCGGCGCGGTAAATTCGAGCGGGCCAGCGCAGGAACCCTGTTCCTGGACGAGGTGGGCGACATGCCGCTGCCGATGCAGGCCAAGCTACTGCGCGTCCTGCAGGAACGAGAGATCGAGCGGGTGGGTGGCAGCGAAACGTTCAAGGTTGACGTGCGGGTGGTCGCGGCCACCAACAAGGATCTGCGCGCTGCGACTGCCGCCGGCAGCTTCCGGGCGGATCTGTACGACCGCCTCAACGTGCTGCCGCTCGACATCCCACCGCTGCGCGCGCGCCGCGACGACGTGCCGGTCCTGGCCGCCAATTTCCTGGAGATCGCGCGGACCGTCAATGGCCGGCCGGGGCTCACGCTGAGCGAAGGGGCGCTCAAGACGCTGACCGCTCACTCATTCCCGGGCAACGTGCGGGAGCTGCGCAACGTCGTTGAACGCATCGTGATCCTGAATCCCGACGACGACGTGACCGAGGCCGACGTGCAGCGCGCCATCGGCATGGCAGAAGCTCCGCAAAACGCCGGGCTCTACCGCCCGGGTATGCCATTCCGCGTCCTGTCCGAGGAGGCGGAACGCACCATCATCGAGGAAGCGCTCGCTCACCACGGCGGCCAAATGGCCGCGACCGCACGCGCCCTCGGCCTCGAGCGCAGCCACCTGTACAAGAAAGCCAAAGCGCTCGGGCTGCGCGGCGATACGGATCTGTCCGAAGACTGACGATCGGGAAAACAGGGAGGCGGGGAGGCGAGGAGGTTGGCGCCAAATCGATTCGAGCTAGCGTCGCATTCACCGAAATTGCGCGGCTCGAGCCGCCAACATCACGGTGCTTTGCGCCTGACCACGGAATCAGCAGCTCTGCTCGAAACCCGTTACTCGGTGTCGAGCAGCTCGGCGATCTGCCCGCAATGAACAGCAGCGCGAAGCCAGGCGTCCAGACGGGCGGCGTCGCGCTCACTCGTGAGCCGCTGGAGCTGGCTCTCGGTCGGCGATAGCCCACGGGCCTCGAGCACGGCCAGCACTGCGGCGAGCTTGCCTTTGGCCTCGCCGGCGCGGACGGCGGCAACCAGGACCGGGTTCTGTTTGGTCAGTAGCGCTGTGGCCATCGCGTCGTCGGCTGCGGCAGCCGAGAGGAGCGCGCATACCGGAAGCGGTGCGGCCAAAGTGCGGTCCGCAATCAGCGAGTCTTGATCGAGAATGCGCCAAGAGTCGGTTTCCACCGACCACTCCACAGCGCGCTGGCGCTCGACGTCGATGGCAAACACCCGCCTGACACCGCGTCCGACCAGCTTCTGCGCCTTGCGCCCGGCCTCGCTGAGCGACTCGGTGCTGGCGATCTCGAACCCTAGCTCCTCGAGCTTTCGCCGGCCCGTCTGGGGGTCACGCGCAACCGGATAGACGCTGGCGTCGGGCGCGATGTCGTCGATGGCGGAGGTCCGAGTTAGCATGTCAGCCGCGACCGCGTAGCCGCTCGCTGCATGCGCTTCGAGGAGCGCCAAAAGCTTCGAATGCTGCCGACCATGCGGCTCGTCTGCCGGTGCCACGTACTTCACCCTCCCGTCCCAGATCTCGTGGCGCGACTCCGGCGCGACGAGTCGCTCGTCCACCGCCGGAAGATTCGAGTCTCGAGCTGCCCCAGACATGGGCTCGAGTCTATCAGGAGGAGGGGTCGCAGCAACTTGCCCGCTCGGCATAGTCAGCTCGCTGGGTCACCCGACTCGAGAAGTCCGTGCGGAAATCACCCCAGTCAACGAGCCAGGCGTCGCACGAGCTCGGGCAGATCGATGGCCGTGACCCCCTTGCCAATGGGCCAACTGCCGGTGCCGCCGTGCACGACGTAAGCATCCTTTGGATTCAGGGCTTCGCGTGCAGATCGGAAGCCGGCCGACAGCTTCGGCGCCGTTGAGCGCTTGATTTCGATCGCCATTTCGACCTTGCCCGCCCGTTCGAACATCAGGTCGACCTCGGCGCCGTCTTCGGTCCGGTAGTAATAGGGTGTTCGGCGGTCGCCAGCGACGCCGACGAGGTTTTCGATGACGAATCCCTCCCAGCTCGGCCCCGCGACCGGATGGCCAAGCACGTCGTCCCATGTCTCGAGCTCGAGCAACGCATGCGTAATCCCGCTGTCGCGCACGTAGGTCTTGGGCGTTCTAACCAGCCGCTTGCCGACGTTGCCGCTCCAGGGGCGCAGGCGCCGGACCAGCAGCAGATCCACCAGCAGGTCCAGGTATCGCGCGACAGCGGGCGACGAGACCGCCAGGCTCGCCGCAAGCCTGGCCTGGTTGAGGGGCGTGCCTTGCGCGTGCGCCAGCATGGTCCACAGACGTCCTACCGTCTCGGCGGGGAGCCGCGGCGCGAACATCGGAACGTCCCTTTCGAGGTAGCTCCGCACGAAAGCGCGACGCCAGTCGAAGCTACTTGCATCCGTCTTGGCGAGGAGGCTGTCAGGAAACCCGCCCCGGGACCAGAGACGGCTCACGCCGCCGGGCCCTTCACCGGCCTCGATGGCGTCGATCGGCGCAAGCTCGACGTAAGCGACCCGTCCCGCCAGCGTCTCGGAGGACTGCTTCATCAGGTCGAGCGAGGCCGAGCCAAGAAGCAAGAAATGGCCGGCGCGCTTGCCCGCGCGCCGTCTCTCGTCGATGATTCCGCGCAGCGTCCCGAACAAATCAGGCGCGCGGTGAATCTCGTCGACGACGACCAGCTTGCCCGTTTGCGCGCGCAGGTAGGCGTCAGGATCAGCCATACGGCGCAGGTCAGCCGGCCGCTCGAGGTCGAGGTAGACCGCGGCCTCGCCTCTACCCGCGGCTATCTCCTGAGCCAGCGTCGTCTTGCCGACCTGGCGAGGACCGAGCAAGACCACCGCCGGCATCGTCTTGAGTTGCGCTTCGACCAAGGCGCGAAGGCGGCGTTCGATGAACATCGGAAGAAGGCCCATAGTACGCCGGAATCCTAATATCTAACGTTAAAATTCCGGGGTTCATGGCCGGCAACGAGCGGGGGGCCTTGTTTGGCGCCATTGACGTCGGCCCTCGGGAGCCCTTCTTTCCAGCTTTTCCCACCACCTCCGTGTAACGGGCTGGACGTCTAGGCTACGGCGGGTACGAGCCGTAACAGGCGAGCGAACAGAAAATCGCCTTCGATTTGGAAGAGCGCTGGCGAAAGGCGCTGCACCCGTCTGCGGCACCGACCAGCCCAAGAGCCGTTGCCACGACCGCGCCGAGGCTGCGGGAACAGAGCCGCCCGACAGGCTGGCTGGAGACGTCGCGCCCGTCTAGCCCTCCATCAATCGCCTTTGGGCGCGCTGGCCAGTAGCTCCTGAGCGCGCTTGCGCGACTTGGCGGCGTCGCGCGCCTTGCCGACGGAGGCGTAGATCTCGGCCAGGCGCGCGTGCGCTTCGGACAGATCCTTCGGCTCGGCAGGCGACATCGTGGCGCTCTCGAGCTCGAAGGCGGCGCGGGCCTTGTTGCCGGTTTGGGCCAGGCCCTCGGCGAACAGGCGGTGGGTGGTGAAGCCCTCGGTGTCGGCGTGCACCGCGGCCTCTCCGACCTTGACCACTTCTTCCCAAGCCTTCTTGGCGGCCAGCAAGGCGAGCAGGCGTCGATACACCTTGTTTTCGTGCTGCTCGAGCTCGGCTAGCCGGCGCATGGCCGCAAGCTCGGCGTCGTCCTCGGCGCGGTTGTGCGCGATCTCCGCCAGCATGTACTGCGGCGTCGGCGACAGCGGATCGAAGCTCGCCGCCTTTTCGAGCGAGGTGCGCGCCAGCAAGTCGTCGCCGCGCGCGATCAGCAGCTTGGCCAGGAGCAGCCGCACGGCGTAGCCGTCTTGTTTGGCCTCGACCATCTTGCTCAGCGTCGCGATGGATTTTTCCGGATGCTCGCGCTGATCCAGCTCGGCACGCAGAAAGCGTGCGTCGGCATTGTTGGGATCGCGCCGTTCCACTTCCACGAGCAACCGCTGGGCCTCGTCGGCCTTCCCCTCGCGCAGCAGCGCCAGCACGTAGCGCAGCTGCTTCGTCACGTCTCGCGGCGCCACCTTGGCCTCCTGGCGCACGCGCTCGATGCGGCCCTTGCGCTGCATGGGCATGAATTGCTGGCCAAAACGCTGCAGCTTCTTCTCGGCGAATTGACGAAACTCCTGGTCCAGCTCGGCCGGCCGCTTGCCGAGCACCCCGCTCAGCACCTGCTCGCTGGTCTTGCCAGCGCCCCACTGCCTCAGCATGGCGGCGAGCTTGTCGTGCCCGTAGCGCTCGGCCAGCATCACCAAAATCTGGCTCGAGGCGTAGTAGGCGGTGCCCACGTCCTCGAGCTCCTCAGCGCGCGTGAAGGCGCGGCTCATGTTGCCGAGCGCCGGCAGCCGCGCGTGGCGCAGGGCCTCGAACAGCTCCTGGTCGTTTTCGCGCACCCACTCCGGACGCGCGATGATGGTCTCGTATTCGGCCAGTCCCTCGGTGAACCAGCGCGGCACGCGGCTTCTCGACATCTGAATATGGAAGATGTGGCTCAGCTCGTGCCACAGGGTCATGCCCAGATTGAACGACTCGCGCTCCGGGCTCATCGAAGCCAGCGTGCGGCCGAAGCACACGCCCTGGATCGCGATCTGCGGTAAGCCGCCCGTGCGGATGCCGAAATTCTCACGTTCGGCGTAGAGCTCGACCCCGATCGGCAGCTCGGGCGTGAAGCCGTAGCTTTTCTGCATCGTGTCGAAAGCGCGATTCATCAGCTCCGGCACGTAGCGATCGAGCAGCTCACGTTCGGTCTTCTTGTAGCGGATCGTGAAACGCGGATGCTTGACGGTCACATAGTCCTTGGCGATCACGTTCTCGTACATCTCGAGCGTGTTGAACACGCGTACGTTGTACGGATCCAGCTTGAAGCTGCGACCGAGCGCGGCGATGCCGTCCACGTCGTTACCGGCCCGGATCAAGTTGAAGCCGAGCTCGCCCTCGGCCTTGGCGTCCTTGGCGTCGAGCGCCACGGCTTCCTTCATCAGCAGCACGCTCTCGTCGTAGCGGTGCTCCCAATCTGCGAACTCCCCGATGATCGAGTACATGCGCGAGTACTCGGGGTTCAGGCTCAGAATTTGGCTCTTTTGCTGCTGGAAGCCGCGCTCGTCCTCCGATAGGAAGCGCACCACCGCGCGCATGCTGAGCAGCGGCAAGTCGCGCGGATTGCCCTTGAGGCCCTCGGACAGGTAGCGGTCGGCCGCCGCCAAATCCTGATCTCGCACCGCGATGCCGGCCAGCACGAAGTAGGCGTGCGAAAGCTTGGGGTTCTGGGCCAGCGCCACGCGCGCCAGCCGCTCGGCCTCGTCGAAGTCGAGCGCCTGCGCGAGCCGCACTTCCGCCAAGAGCATGTTGGCTTCCGGGTGCTGGGGTGCGATCTGGAGCGCCTCGCCCAGCACCTCTTCGGCGTGACCCGGGTCGTACTTCTCGAGGTAGAGCTCGGCGCGGTAGAGCAGTGTGCGCAGGTTGCCCGGCTCGGCGCGCTCGGACTGATCGAAGGCGTCGTTGGCGTCCTTCGGGCTGCGCAGCAAGTGCGCGGCACGTCCGAGACGCGCCAGCCCCGGACCGTCGGTCTCTGGAATGCGATCGGCATTGTAGTCCTCGACCAGCGTCATCAGCAGCGGCTCGGCCTCGGCACGCCTGCCCAGCTCGAGCAGCAGCTCTCCGAGCAGCAGCCGCAGCTCCGGCGACTGCGGCGCTGCCGCCGCGCGTAGTTTGTCGAGGGCCCCCGAAACCTCACCGGACCGGCGCAGCGCGCGCGCTTCGACGATCGCCGCCTGCTGCGCGTCCGCACCCGCGGCCTGCGCTCGCCGGGCGCGCGCGATCGCCTCGGGAAAGCGACCGGTCGTGAGCATCAGCTCGGCCAGGCCCAGCTCCGCGTCGGCTTTCCTCGAGCCGCCGAGGGCCGCAAGCAGATCCGCTTCCGCGTCGGCGTAGCGACTCTGTCCGAGCCGGGTCAGACCCCGCGCCAGCCGGGCGTCGGGCGTGAGCTCCTTTTCCGCACGCGCCTTGCCGGCCGCGGTGATTGGGGCCTTCTCGAACGCGGGTGAGCCGCAACCTCCGATTAGAACCAGCGACCCGAGCAAGAGCGCGCGCATCTCGAGCATCATCGAATCTCCGGGGCGGAAACCCCGTCCTTCAGGTCGGGGAGGAAGCCCCTCCGCGCTGTGCTTGGATGTAGCGTTTGACGGTCTCCAGAGGGGCCCCTCCGCAAGAGACCGCGCAATAGCTGGGCGACCAGAAAGGAGCGCCCCAAAGCTTGTTCCGGACTTCTGGAAAACTGGCAGCGCGTAAGCGCCTGGCGCTCACACCCTTGAGCGAATTCACCAGTCTCGAGAGAGACACCTTGGGTGGATAGCCCACGAGCAAATGGACGTGGTCTGCCT
>DATEDZ010000029.1:0-15192 GCA_035281385.1 Polyangiaceae bacterium | reverse complement strand
GCATGTAGGTCTTGGAAGAAAAGATCACGATCGGCGAGAGCAGCAGCCACCCACGAGAACAAACCGGCGAGGCCGGCGCGCGTTGCGGTCTAGCCCGCGATAGTCGCGAGACCCGGCGGAAAACCTGCTCGAGCTCGACAGTTCAGCAAAACTTGACTCATCTGTCACGCAAAACGGTTCTCAAGGAAAGCTTCTTGAGCCTCCCCTCCACGCGGCGGCTCCGCCGATTGAGACAGCTGGTGTTTCACACCAGCCTCCTAGGCCTCGCCTGCAGCTCGCCGTGGTAACCGGGAGCTGGTCGCCTTCGTAAAGGGTGTCATCCAATAGCCAGCAGCCATGCCCCAGCTCCCGCCCGAACCTATGAGCTCGGAAGTCACACCGCCGGAGCTTTACGCCCGGCGCCGTGAATTCTTGAAGACGGGCGGCCTGTACGTGGCGACCAGCGCCGCGGTGGGGCTCGGTCTTTCACAGCTCTCGGGCCTGGGCAGCGCGGATCCGCCCCAAAAACCGCCGCCGATGCCGAAGCCGGCGCCCGGCGCGCCCGAGTGGAAGATCGTCAAACGTGGGGAGCTCACGGTGCCGGAGCCGCTCACCGAATATGGCGCGGTCACGACCTACAACAACTTCTACGAGCTCGGTCTGTCCAAGTCGGATCCCGCCGAGCAAGCCTTTCACCTCAAGCCGCGCCCGTGGACCGTCCGCATCACCGGTCACGTAGCAAAGCCGCAGACTCTCGACATCGACACGCTGCTGCGCTGGTTTCCGCTCGAGGAACGTGTGTACCGCATGCGCTGCGTGGAAGCGTGGTCGATGGTCATCCCGTGGGTCGGCTTCCCGCTCGCGGATCTGATCAAGCGGCTCGAGCCCACGTCGCGCGCCAAGTACGTGAGCTTCACCACGCTTCTGGATCCGGCGCAGCTGCCCAACCAGGAGAGCCGTGTTTTGCGTTGGCCCTACGTGGAGGGTCTGCGCATCGACGAAGCGACCCACCCGCTGGCGCTGCTGGCGCTGGGCTTGTACGGGGCGCCGCTACCGGGCCAAAACGGCGCGCCGCTGCGGCTCGTCGTACCCTGGAAATACGGCTTCAAGGGCATCAAGTCGATCGTCGAGATCGGCTTCACGGAGCAAGAGCCGCAGACCAGCTGGAATCGAGCCGCGCCCGACGAATACGGCTTCTACGCCAACGTCAATCCTCAGGTCGATCATCCCCGCTGGAGTCAGGCCAGCGAGCGCCGCATCGGAGAAGTCGTGCGGCGCCCGACTCTGCCGTTCAACGGCTATGCGGATGCGGTCGCGCACCTGTACCGCGGCATGGACCTCGGGCGGAACTTTTGAAAGATGCCGCCCCCGCCCAAGCATGCCTACGTGGTGCCCGCATTCGTGACCGGTTGGTTGCTGGCGCTGGTGCGGCTCGGCTACCGCCTTGCCACCAGCCAGCTTGGCGCCAACCCGATCGCCACCGCGCTCAACCAACTCGGCCTTCTGTCACTGGTACTGCTTACCGCAACCCTCACCTGCACGCCGCTCAAGCTGATGCTGGGCTGGACCTGGCCGCTGCGTGTGCGGCGCACGCTCGGCCTGCTCGCCTTCTTCACGGCGCTTCTGCATTTCGTGCTCTACCTCGGCGCCGATCAGGGTTTCGACCTGGCTTCGGTGATCACCGACATCCTCAAGCGGCCCTTCATTCTGGTGGGCTTTTTGGCTCTGCTGCTGATGCTGCCGCTGGCTTGGACGTCCTCCAAGCGCGCGGTTCTGCGTTTGACCTTTCCGGTGTGGCAGCAGCTGCATCGCCTGGTTTATGCGATCGGCCTCTTGGCCGCGCTCCACTTCTATCTGCGCGTCAAGGCGGACCACACCCAGCCGTTGATTTATGCTGCGCTGATCGCGGCGGGCTTCATCGTCCGCATCGTCGCCTGGCGCGCCAAGGCGCGGTCGCGCCGGCCTCGCATCGCCTGAGCGACGGCGAAACGGTTCAGGCGCGGGCGGTCAGGCGCGGGCGGCCTGCAAGCTGGCGAGTGCGGCGGCCAGCAACCGCTCGGCCTCGCCCACCACACGCGAATACGGATCGAAACGGTCGTCGCCAGCCACTTCCTTGGCGCGCTGCGACATCGGCATCGAAGGCGGTATTGACTGAGCGCCCGCGCCCTTGGCTGCTTGCTGTGTGAAGCTGGTGATGCTCGACGCGCGTGCGGAGCGATCGACTCGCACCTTCGCGAGCAGCGCCAGTCGGTCCGCCAAGGTGTCCAGCGCACCGGCCGGGCTCACCGCACCGATGCCGAGTGCCTTGAAGTCGAAGGAGCGCGCGTCGATGCGCGCCACCCAGGTCACCGAGTGAAAATGCAGATCGGCCGCAGCAAATGCCTCGAAGCTGCTCGGAGGCATGGATTCTCGAAACACCTGCAGCCCGCTGGCGTTCGGCACCACCGCGCGGAAGGTGGAGCTGCTGTTGGCTGGTCCCGAACCGCGCGCCGGACTCCCCTTACCGACCTGCACTTCGCCGCGCACGATGCAGCACAGCGCCGCCGCGGGGACTTCCATGGCGCGCTCACGCAGCTGCAGCTTCAAGTGCGGACCCTCGACCTCCAGCGCCCGCAGCGCCACGATCGGCCGCTGCGGATCGGTCGCCACCTCGCGCGGTACGGTGACCACCGGAAACTTCTCCGCGCTGAGCACTGCGGCCAGCCTCTGCACCTCAACCTCGTCGGCCAGCGCCTTGACCAGACCCCACGAGCCGGACTTGATGCGCGAACGCAGATCGTAGGCCACCATGCCCGTCGCCTTGGACAGGCGTTGGTACTCGGCATCACTGCCAGCGAAGCCCGGACCCATCAAGACTAACATGCAGACTCAAGCTCGAACATAACCCAGTCCGGGCAGCTTCGCCGGTTACCACAAAGCCGCCGCTTCACTTAAGGAAGGGTTTATATGCCACGGCAGTCTCCTCAAATTGCGACAAAACGCGACGTAAGCGACGACGCGCGGCCTTTCGTGGTAGCCGCTACTGCCGAGGTCATCACGATGGATCTGGGACTTGCGCCCTTCTTGAAGACCGTCGTTGCGTCACTGGTCTACTCGCTAGTTGGCGTCGCGGTGTTTGCCCTGAGCTTTATCGTCATCAAAGCCGTGACGCCCTTCTCGATCCGCAAGGAGATCGAGGAGGATCACAACACCGCCCTGGCCATCGTGATCGGCTCGGTGATCCTTGGCATCGCGCTCATCATCTCGGCCGCCATCCACGGCTGAGCCGGCGTCGCCACCGGCAGCGCTGCCCGGCGGCGGCTGGCAACTTCCCGCCACCAGTAAGACGCGCGCGCTGCTCGCGATCGTGCTGGTCATCGCTACGACCGGCCTGGCTTACGAGCTGACGCTCGGAGCTTTGGCCAGCTACTACCTGGGCGACACCGTCACGGTGTTTTCGCTGGTGGTCGGGGGGTACCTGTCGGCGCTGGGTCTGGGCGCCTACCTGTCGCGTTTCGTGGGCGAAAGGCTGGGCGTGGTGTTCGTCGACGTGCAGCTATCGGTGGCGCTGCTCGGCGGGCTGTCGGTGACGGCCGCCATGTTTTGCTACGCGTACACCGCGTTCTTCCCGGCGCTGCTGTGCTTGCTGGTGATAGCGCTCGGCACGCTGGTGGGCATCGAATTGCCGCTGCTGCTACGTCTGCTCGAACAGCGCTTGAGCTTTCGCGAGCTGGTGGCCCGTGCGCTCGGCGTCGACTATATCGGCGCGTTGCTCGGCTCGGTCGGCTTCTCGCTGCTCCTGCTACCGCGCCTGGGCCTGGTGCGGACGTCGCTGCTGCTGGGCGCGCTGGATGCGCTGTCCGCCTTCGCCTCGTGCCTGGTGCTGTCGAGCGGCGACGCCACGCTGCAGCAGGCACTGAAGCGACGTCGGGCGGGCGCGCTGCTGCTGCTCGCGGCGCTGCTCGTGCTGCTGGGTTTCGGCGGCCGCATCGGTGACCTGGCCGACGCCGCGAGCTTTCGCGGTCGCGTCGTGCACACGGAGACCAGCCGCTTCCAGCGCATCGTGCTGACGCAGGTGGGCGAGCACTTCGAGCTCTACCTGAACGGACACCTGCAATTCTCGTCACACGACGAGCGGCGTTACCACGAGCTCTTGGTGCATCCAGCCATGTCAGCTGCCAAAGCTCCGCGGCGCGTCTTCATTGGCGGGGGCGGCGACGGGCTCGCACTGCGCGAAGTGCTCGGTTACGCGGAAGTGCAGCAGGTGCTGCTGGTGGATCTGGATCGTCAGGTCACGACTCTGGCCCGACGCGAGCCGCTGTCGGGCTTGAATCGAGGCGCGCTCGACAGCCCCAAGGTACGCGTCGAGAATCAGGACGCTTTCTCTGCGCTGCGCGAGAGCGACCAGACCTTCGACGTCGCCATCCTCGATTTTCCCGATCCCTCGAGTTACACGGTCGGCAAGTTGTTCAGCCTCGAGCTTTACCGCGCGCTTCAGGCGCGGCTGGCGCCAGACGGTGTCGCAGTCGTGCAGGCCACCTCCCCGCTGTTCGCGCGCGGCTCGTACTGGACCATCGTGCGCACTTTGGAGGCGGCCGGCCTGAGCGTGCTGCCCTACCATGGCTTCGTGCCCTCGTTCGGGGAGTGGGGCTTCGTGCTCGCGGCGCCCAGGCCGCTCACCCCGCCGGTGCTGCGCGCGCCTGGCCCACTCACCTTCGTCAGCCCCGAGCTGCTCGAAAAAAGCTTTGCTTTTCCGCCGGACATGGCTCGGGTCGATGCACCGATCAACCGGCTGGATAACCAGGCCCTGGTCAGCCGCTACGTCGAGGAGTGGGGGCGCTTCGACGCGTGGTAGATCCCGGGCCATGCAATCGACCCGACGCGCCCAGCGACCTACGCTCCTGCGCCACGCGCCCTGGCTCGCGAGCGCCGTGCTCGCGCTGAGCCAGACCGCGCCCTCGGCATTGGCCGCGCCCAAACCCGAAGCTCAGACAGCCGCACCCGCGCCTGATGCATCCGACCCGGCGCTGACTTCGCTCGAGCGCTTCGGCCGAAGCATCGAGCGGCTGACCATCGAAAACGGGCTGCGGCTGGTGCTGGCCCCCGACAGCAGCGCAAAAACGGTCGCAGTCTCGGTGACCTATGGCGTGGGCTCGCGCGACGAAGGCCCTGGCCAGAGCGGCTTCGCGCATCTGTTCGAGCACATGATGTTTCAGGGCAGCCAGCACGTGGCCAAGGGCCAGCACTTCACGCTGATCTCCGAACGCGGCGGCAGCCTGAACGGCACTACTTCGTCGGATCGCACGAACTACTTCGAGGTCTTGCCATCGAGTGAGCTACGGCTGGCGCTGTGGCTCGAAGCTGATCGCATGCGCGCGCTGGCCGTCACCGCCGAGAACTTCGAGAACCAGCGCGCGGTGGTCAAGGAGGAGTACCGCATGCGCTACGAAAACTCGCCCTACATGACCGGCATGATCCGGCTGGGCGAGCTGGTTTTCGCCGAATACGCGCCGTACACGCGGCCGACCATCGGCAGCATGCAGGACCTCGACGCCGCCAAGCTCGAGTGGGTCAAGTCCTTCTACGACCGGCACTACGCTCCCAAGAACGCGGTGCTGACGGTGGCGGGTGACTTCGATCGCGAC
Organism: Polyangiaceae bacterium; assembly: GCA_035281385.1. Classification (GTDB taxonomy): domain Bacteria; phylum Myxococcota_A; class Polyangia; order Polyangiales; family Polyangiaceae; genus PMG-095. The sequence goes on along the minus strand of DATEDZ010000029.1, from coordinate 9,589 downwards.
GAGGCGGTGCGGCTGGCCCGCGAATACTTCGGCTCGATCGACAAGCAGGTGCAGACCCGGGCTCCGCTGCCGGAGATGCCGAGCCAGGTGACGGCGCGCAAGGACGTGGTGCGCGACGCCAATGCCAAGACGCCCGGCTTCTACTTCGGCTACTTGATCCCGCGCAGCCGCACGCCCGAGCACTACGCGCTCGAGCTGGCAGTCGGGCTGCTCGCCGACGGCGAGAGCTCACGGCTGGAACGACTGCTGGTGCGCGACCGCGCGGTGGCGCAGCGCGTTTCGGCCTGGACCCGCGACCACGTCGGAGCCGATGAGCTGGCGATCATGGTGGTCCTGACCGAGCAGGCGGACCTGACCAAGGTGCAGAAGCTGGTCGAGGCGGAGCTGGACAAGCTGGCCAAGGCGCCGGCACCCGCAGCCGAGCTGGCCAAGGTGAAGCGGCGCATTCGCAGCTCCTTCGTGTTCGGGCTCCAGACGAACATGAGCCGCGCCACGCGCCTCGGGGAGTACGAGTCTTACTTCGGCGATGCGCGGCTACTGACGCGTGAGCTTCAGCAGTACCAGGCCGTGACGGCCGAGCAGATTCAGGCTGCGGTGAAGAAGTACCTGGGCCCCGAGCGACGCCAGCTCATCGAAGTGCTGCCCGCCACAGCACCCAAACCCGCCGCAGCACCCAAGCCCGCCGAAGCGCCCAAGGGAGGCAAGCCGTGAAGCGACTTTCTCACCTCCTCATCGGCTCCGTGCTCGTCGCGTGCAGCGCCACGCCGCAGCCCACGCCCGTCGCGCCTCGCCCCAGCCCCAGCGTCGCCCCCCTGCCCTCGGCGGCCAAGGATCCGCTGAGCGAGCCGCCCACTTCGGGCATCACGCCGAGCGCGCCGTTCCCGGCCATCACACGCCGCAGCCTGCCGAGCGGCCTGGAGTTGGCGGTGGTGTCGCGCAAGACGCTGCCGATCGTGGAGCTGCGGCTGCTTTTCAAGTCGGGCGTCGCCAGCGATGGCAAAAATCCAGGACTTTCGGTCATGACCGGCGAGATGACCAAGCTCGGCGGCGCCGGCCCCTGGAACGCGGAGCAGCTGCTGGAGCGCGCCGAGTCGCTGGGCGCGGATCTCAACGTGCTGACCGATCGCGACTCGACGCGCATCTCGCTCGGCGTCACGACCGGCGACCTCGCGGCCGCGCTCGAGATCCTGGCCGCGATGGCCATGAAGCCGCGCTTCGATGCGCGCGAGTTCGGCAAGCTCCGTACACTCGAGATTGAGCGCGCCAAGAGCTCGGCCAAGTCGAGCGCCGGCTACGCCGCAGCGATGATCCTCTACCGTGAGCTGTTCGAGGTGCCGACCTCGGTTCACCCCTACGCGCGCTACTCGGCGCTGCCAGGGGAGCTCGAGAAGCTGCAGCTCGGTGACTGCAAGGCCTGGCACAAGCAGCACATGACGCCACGCAACGCAGTGCTGGTGGCGAGCGGCGACGTCGATCCCGAATCCTTCGCCAAAGCGGCGGAAAAAGCCTTCGACGGCTGGCAAGGTGAACGACCGCAAGCGCCTCACTTCACCGATCCGCAGCCGGAGTCGCAGCGCCGCTTGTACCTGGTGGATCGCCCTGGCAGCGGGCAGAGCCAGGTGATGGTCGGCCGGCTCGGGCCGGCGCGCCAGACCCCCGATTGGCCGAGCCTGGCCGTCCTGAATCAGGTGCTCGGCGGCGGTGTGGCGGGTCGGCTCTTCCTCGACGTGCGCGAGAAACGTTCGCTCGCCTATTCCACCGGCTCTTCGATCGAGGAGCCCGCAAGCAGTCCGGTGCCGATCGTGCTCTCGGCCGGCACCCAGACCGACAAGGCGCCACACGCCGTGCAGGCGCTGCTCGATAACCTGCAGCGCATGAACCAAGGCCCGCCCACGCCGGCCGAGATCGAGACCGCGACACGCTATCTGTCGGACAGCTTCCTGTTCAAGACAGAGACGGCGGGCGCGCTCGCCGACATGACCGTCAAACTGTCGGTGCTGGGCCTGCCCGACGACTACTACGACGAGTACCGCAAGGCGGTGCGCAGCATCGACGCCGAGACCGCCGCGGCCCGGGCCGGCAAGCACTTCAGCGACGAGCGCATCGTGATGGTGGTAGCCGGCGACGCCAGCAAGCTCGCAGAGCGCCTCACCCGTTTTGCCAAGGTCGTGATCATCGACCCACAGAACGGCTTCTTGCCGGGCAAGATGCTACCGTTCAATCCAAGCCAAAGCTTGGATTGAACGGAGTCTGTTTCTTCCCTCCCTCTCAGGTCACGGAGAGGCCTCCGTCGACGTTCAGCTCGACTCCGTTGATGTACGACGCAGCAGGCGATGCGAGAAACAACACGGCCCGGCCAACTTCATGCGCGGAACCGAAACGGCCCAGCGGAATGCGCGCGGTGTACTTTTGCGCGCTCGCCCTGGCGATTTCGTCCGGTAGCCCGAATTTCGCCTGGATCGGGGTCAAGATGGTCGCGGGAGCCAGCGAGTTCACGCGAATGCCTCGTGCTGCCAGCTCGACTGCGAGCGTACGAACCAACGAGGCCACCGCGCCCTTGGTCGCCGAATAGATGGAAAGACCCGGCGCCGCGCGTTGATCGGCCACCGATGTATTCACGACTACCGACGAGCCGACACGCAGTAGCGGCAGCAGCCGCTGCAACGTGAAGACCACTCCCTTGACATTGACGTTCATGTGCTCGTCGTAAAAGGCTTCATCGACGGCTTCGAACGGTGCGAGCCGTGCAATGCCGGCGTTGAGAAACAATACATCGAGCCCGCCGAATTGCCGTTGCACTTCGGTCGCGAGCTCAGTCGCATCGCGCACCGACCGCGCGTCGGAGCGGAGCACCAGCACGTCCGCCGGCAACTCCTGCTTAGCCTGAGCAAGCGTGTCCGCACTGACGCCGGTAATGGCGACCCGCGCACCAGCGCCGTGTAACAGCTCCGCCGTTGCACGACCGATGCCGGTCGTCCCACCGGTGATCAGCGCGGTTTTCCCAGCCAATTCTCGAGCATCGGTCGTCGTCATATCTATCTCCTATTGGTATTCTTGACAAATCAGTCAATAATTGAGCACACGTCACGTCCGCCCACGAGGCGGCTAGCCAAGCAACGAACGGGCCGATTGCACAACGCTACGCACAAAGCCGGGTTCGCGGTTGGCGCGCGCCACCACCGCCAACCCTTGCGCGAGGGTAAGCAGCGCACGCGCGGTATTCTTGACGTCCAGGGACGAAGAGACCTCACCATCGCGCTTGGCGCGGCGCAGCGCGCGCGCGAAAGCGGCCTCGAGGAGCTCTAGCTTGCGCAGCAGCACGGCCGACAACTCGGCGTCTCTCGAGCTGAACTCCGGGACCGAGTTGCCGACCAAACAGCCGTGAAACTCGGGTGAGGCTGCGGTCGCTTCCCAAGCGCCGAAGATCTGCTCCAAGTTGGCGCGCGCCGAGCCCGCCATGTCGAGCACGTCGATGCCGGGCTTCAACACGTGTGTGAAGTAGTGCTCGACGACTGCCAAAAACAGTCCGCGCTTGTCGCCAAACACACCGTAAAGGCTCTGCCGGCCGAGTCCGGTCGCCTCCTCCAAGTCGACCAACCCCGTGCCTTCGTATCCTTGCTTCCAAAAAACGAGCATGGCGCAACCAACGACCTCGTCGACGTCGAAATTGCGGGGGCGGCCGGCCACGTCTCGCTTTTACCATTCTTGACTATTCTGTCAAGAATGGTAAAAAGCATCAGCTACTCGTCCTCATCCTCGCCGAAAAGTACGCCGACGCGGAAATCGATCGCGTCGAAGGGTTCTGCACGGACTCGTTCGTCGCGGTCTGCGATCAGGACCTCGACGTACCCGTCTGCGTGCCAACGATACACCGCGAGCATCTCCTCATCGGGATCGACGATCCAGTAGTGTCCGACCTTGTGGCGGTGGTAGACGCGCTTCTTCTTGATGAGATCGTTTCGCTTGTTGGTCGCAAGTATCTCACAGATGAAGTCGGGACGAACGGTGACCGGTACTTCCTTCGGGAGCTCGGGCAGGCGCTCTCGTAGCCAACCCGCAACATCGGGACGAAATACCTGTACATCTTCGAATTGGATTTCGACCTCCGTCGCGAACCACCAGCCTCCCGGCCAGCGGCCACCTGGACGCCGATCGTAGGGACCGAGTCGCCGTGCGAGCCGCACCTGCGTCCCGCCGTGACGCCCGGACGCCGCTTCCTTCTCGACGAGAACGCCATCAATGACCTCGTGATAGCGGCGCCCCTCGGGGATCGCGAGGAGGTCCGCGACCGTCGCTCGAGTGACTTTGGCCGGTTCGCTCACGCATTCAGTTTGGCGTTTTCGTCGCCATTCGCTAGGGAAATCAACGAGCACTTGCGTGTCCTCCCCGGCAAAGCCAGGCGGTCTCCCGACGAGGACTAGCGGCCGCCGGCTCCAATCCCCTCGCGTCGGCGCGCACGAGTCATGCCGTCGCGTAGGAGACATCACCCTGCAAGAGTCGGGCTCTAGGCGCGACTGAAGGGTCCGACAACAGCGTCGGGCGGTGATCGTGCCCAGCGTGACCGCTGCCGTTGGGCCAACCTACACCCCGGGCGGCTTCGGCAACTGCATGGCGCTGGGCGCGGGGGTGCCGCCCGGAGGGATGCCGCTTTGACGGCTAGGCGCGCCAGGTGCGTGGCCAAGCGATAGAGCTCGGCCGCGAAGCGCGGCTTTTGAGCGCAGTAGGCTCGCCAGCGCGGCGATGACCTCGGCTATTTCGTGCGGCACTTAAAGCCATTCCTGCCGCCTTCACCGCGGCGAGCCCACCGAGCCACCCGCTCGAGCCCCGCCGCGAGATCCGCCCTACTTCAAGACCCTCATCGTCCGTCGTCGGCAACCTGCCCAGCCCTCCACGCAGCGAGAGTTGTTCGAGGACCACTGACCACTGAGACACCGCCACCGGCAGCCAAGCTATCAGGCCCGAATCTTGGAATCGGATACCCCAAGCTCGGTACAACTCGGGGGATCCGATCCATTTTCTATACTACCTAATTGGCTATCCAGCGCTACTTCCTGCAACGGTATGGCGAGCGCGTCTCACTAGCCCAGTCCGGGTCCCATCCCCAAATGGCACGCGAATTGTTGCAGACGAAAAACTCCTCATCGAAACCCCAAGTAGGATTGAAGACCGATACATAGCCGATCGAGCTCCACGTGTCGTGGAACGTTGCGCTGTCGAAAGACGTAACCTTGCAGCAATACAGCGATTCGTCAGCGGCATTGAACCCGATTGCGACTCGGTCATTCAGGCAATCGCCAGTGTAGTCCGTGTTGCAATTGGATATGCCTTCTGAGATGAAGCCCTGTGTCATTTGCGCGCACAACCCGTTGCCTGACGGCTGATCGATGCCCACCAGCACCTTGCCATACTGGCATGTATTCATTGTGTAGTACGAGCCGTCGAGGAGTTCGTAGCCGCCGTTGGCCAATAGCTCCTGCTGGGCCTCACCAATGCCTTGATCCTGAGAACCTTCTGGATGCCCAGCAGAACAGCTGGCTAGCATGAGACCGAGGATACCGGCGCCAAATGTGCGATTGATCATGATGATTGTCCTTCTTTAAAAATTCGACAGTGGCGCGATTCACGTATCGATTCGAAATCGCCTCTTCCACTGACCCCGGGGATTCGCATCGTTCGACTCGCCGTCTACCTCGACAGAACACCCAAAGGCGGTACTGGCCAAAAGTACAAGTAGTATCTTCGAAGTTGCACGAGTTTTTGTTTGCATTGGTCCTCCAGACTCCACGAAGCAAACGTGCTTCGCCGGGACAACGGCTCGGCCGCGTCGACGCCATGCAATCCAACACGATCGATCGCGGCCAAGGTCCCACCCAACGGCACAGCAACAATCGTGCCCCCCAATACGCCGCTGATTTCTCGTGAATTCCTAGCGATTGCTTACGTCAGAGCTGCATCGTGGACATGGCCGGACATGGCTGGGGAAGCAAGCGCTTGATTGCTTCGCGCTCGAGTCCCCTTGCTGTCCGCGGGCAAGACCTTCGCGAAAGCTAACGCGAGCGGACGCACAGTCATCGTCAGAGCCCTGCCCAAGCGCGGGCGCTGCCACGAACAGGCAGAACAAGTAGCTGCGTTCCGAGAGGGAGTCGCCTCCCTGCGTGTCGAGGAGAACCCTCACTCGCCGTCGGCAACCTGCCCAGCCCTCCACGCAGCGAGAGTTGTTCGAGGACCACTGACCACCGAGACACCGCCACCGGCAGCCAAGAAAGCGTGGTCGAGCTTCGGGCCGAGACTGGCCCGCAGCCCACGATTGCAGTCATGGCGGCTTGACGCGAGGCCGTTGTCTGAGGTCAGACGGCGCGCAGCGCTGCGATCTCGTCAACCTTCGTCCATGGGACGAGGTCGTGGCCGCGCAGTTTGGCCCGCTCGCGGCCGAAGTGGACCAGCGCCCCGAGCTGGGCGCGGCGCGACGCCAGGGAGGTGAACGCCTCGATCCCGTCGAGGTGAGCCACCCGCGGGCTCGTCGTTGCCTTTATCTCGATCGGGAACAGCTTCGCGCCGCGCTCGACGACGAGATCTATCTCCAGCCCGTCGTGGCTCCGCCAGTAGAACAGGTTGTCGGCCGCCCGCCCGGCGCCGCGCTCGGCCTTAATCGCCTCGCTAACGACCCACGTCTCGGCCAGCGCGCCCCACGCGGTGTGATTGCGGAGGTCGTCGGGATCGGCGATAGCCAAGAGCCGGGAGGCCAGGCCGGTATCGAGGAAGTAGAGCTTGGGGTGCTTTACAATCCTCTTGCCGAGGTTGGCGTGGTGAGGCGGCAGCAGGTGCACCACGTACCCGGCGACGAGGACGGACAACCAGCCCCGCACGGTCTTGGCGTCGATTCCCAGCTCCGCGCCCATGCTGGCGAGGTTCAGGATTTGGCCGGTCCGCGCGGCGCATAGGCGCAGGAACGCCGCGAAGCGGGTCAGGTCACGAATGGCCGCGAGCGTGCGCACGTCGCGCTCGACGTATGTCGCGACGTAATCGGCGAGCCAGCGGCCCGGTTCGACGGCGCGATCGTAGAGCGGCGGATACCCTCCCTTCCAGATCGCTTCGGCCGCCGACGCGGGCGCCCGGCGCGCGCCGGAGAGCTCGCCGTAACAGAACGGCATGAGCTCGAGCCGTGCGACGCGGCCCGCGAGGCTCTGGGAAACCTTGTCCATGACATCGAGTTGCTGTGAGCCGGTCAGTATCCAGCGGCCCATGCGGCCGTCCTCGTCGACGATCCCCTGCAGCCAGCGAGGCAGCTCTGGGCAGCGCTGGATCTCATCGACGACAGCGCCGTCGGGGTATCGGCCGAGCCAGGCGCGCGGATCCGCCTGGAAGGCCCCCTGCTCTAGTGGAAGGCGTTTGTAACAACTATCCCTCCCTAACTTACGCCACGGCGACAGATCTGCAGCCCAATCTGCGCTAAAAGGCCGCCATGACTGCTGCTTGGTGGATGCTCGGCGCGCTCTCGGTACTGGCCATTGCCTACCGCTATTACTCGGCGTTCATCGCGGCCAAGGTGCTGTGTCTCGACGACTCGCGTGTGACGCCAGCGCACGAGCGCAACGACGGGCACAACTTCCATCCGACCAACAAATGGGTGCTGTTCGGTCACCACTTTGCGGCCATCACGGGCGCAGGCCCGCTGATTGGCCCGGTGCTGGCCGCGCAGTTCGGATTCCTTCCGGGCTTCCTCTGGATCCTGTTCGGGGTGGTGCTGGGTGGCGCGGTGCACGACTTCGTCATCCTGGTCGCCAGCACGCGCCGCGGCGGTCGTTCACTCGCAGAGATTGCGCGCGACGAGCTGGGGCCGATGCTGGGCACGGTCACCGCCATCGCGATCCTGGCCATCATCATCGTGGCGCTGGCCGGGCTGGGCAACGTGGTGGTCGGTGCCCTGGCCGAGAGCGCCTGGGGCATGTTCACGGTCAGCCTGTCGATTCCGATCGCGCTCTTGATGGGCGGCCACATCTACGGCATCCGCGGCGGCTCGGTGCGCGGCATCCGCGAGGCCAGCATCTTCGGCGTGATTTTGCTGCTACTCGCGCTGATCGGCGGCAAGCACCTGGCCGATTCGAGCTACGCCGACTGGTTCCGGCTGTCGCGCACCAACATCACCTTGGCCATCGCTGGTTATGGCTTCGTGGCCAGCGTGCTACCGGTATGGCTGCTGCTCTGTCCGCGAGACTACCTGTCGAGCTACCTCAAGCTCGGCACCATCGCGCTCTTGGTGGTGGGCGTGGTGGTCGTCAACCCGCCCATCCAGATGCCTCATGTGACCCAGTACGTGAGCGGCGGCGGGCCGATCATCAAGGGGCCGCTGTTTCCGTTCGTATTCATCACCATCGCGTGCGGCGCCATCAGCGGCTTTCACGCGCTGGTCTCGAGCGGCACGACCCCCAAGATGGTCGACAAGGAGCTTCACTGTCGGCCCATCGCCTATGGCGCAATGCTGCTCGAGGGTCTGGTCGGCATCACCGCGCTGATCGCGGCGTGCGTGATGCCGCCCGAGGACTACGTGGCCATCAACACCGATCCGAAGATCCCGCTGGTCCAGCAGGGCTCTGGAGCGGGCCTGGCGCGCTCGCTCGAGCAGCTACAGCAAGCCGAGCCGCTGCTGACGCCGCACGATCGCGGCCTGCTCGGCCTTTCGGCCGGCGACTCGGTGGAAAGGCTCCAGGCGCAAAAGCTGCCGGCCTCGAGGCTCTTGGCCCTTTCGAACGGCACGCTGGGCGCGCTCGGCTACGAGGTGGATCCGAAGAGCAACCACGCCACCACGCTGTCGGACGCGGACTTCGCGCGCCTGGGCATCAAGGTCAAGGAGCTGCCCGCGCTGTCGAAGAGCTCGGGCGAGGTCGTGGCCGCTCGCACCGGCGGCGGCGTGTCGCTCGCGGTCGGCATGGCGCGCGTGTTCAGCGGCTTGCCCGGCATGAGCACCCTGCTCTCCTACTGGTACCACTTCGCGATCATGTTCGAGGCGCTGTTCATCTTGACTACCATCGACACCGGCACGCGCATTGGCCGCTTCTTGATGCAGGAGTTCTTGGGTCGCTGGAACCGGGAGCTTGGTCGTTCAACGAGCCACGTTGGCTCGTTCGTCGCCACGGCGCTGATCGTCAGCGGCTGGACCTACTTCATCCTGACCGGGAGTATTTCTACCATCTGGCCGATGTTCGGTATCGCCAATCAGCTGCTGGCCTGCGCCGCGCTGTGCGTCGGCACGACCATCATCCTGCGTGAGTCGACCAACAAGAGCTACGCCTGGATCACGCTCGCACCGCTGTGCTTCGTCGGCACGACGACTATCACGGCCGGCGTATGGAGCGTCCTCACCATCTACTATCCCCTGTCTCAAGCCGCCGCGACGCGCGTCACGGGCCTGGTGAACATGATCGTGACTAGCGTGCTTTTGTGCGGCGTCGCCTTCATCATCGCGGGCTCGGTTTCCCGCTGGCTGGCCCTGTTGAAAAACCAAACCGCCCCCGCCGCGCCGTAGATACGCCGCTCAATGCCGGCGGCGGCGCAAACAGCTGACGAAGAAGCCGTCCGTGTCGTGGATGTG
>DATEDZ010000028.1:0-77694 GCA_035281385.1 Polyangiaceae bacterium | reverse complement strand
CCAATTCGGCGAGCCGTTCGAGCTGCGCTCGTTCGTGTTCCGCTGGGTGTGCGGTGTGGTGTTCACGCTCATCTACGTGTTTCGTGGCTTTGCGCCGGTGGTATGGACCCACGCTCTTTACGATATTTGGGTGCTCGCCTTTTAGATCGCGTGATACACGTAGTATCGTGTCAAGCGCGCGGAACATCACCCTGTCGATCGACGAGGCCATCCTAAGAGACGCGCGAGTCATGGCGGCCGAGCGAGGGCTTTCGGTGTCGGCGTTTCTTCGGCGGGAGCTGATTCAGCTGGTCGAGGCGCAACGCGGCTACGGCAAGGCCCGTGAATGCGCCGTCCGGCGCCTACGCCGCGGTACTCCCCTAGGCGCTGGGCGTCTGCCTCGTCGCGAGGATTTGCACGACCGTGACAAGCTTCGTTGACACCAACGTCCTCATCTACGCCGAAGATCGTGACGCCGGTAAGAAGCACGATATCGCTCGCGAGCTCGTGCTCCGGGGCTCACACCCTTACGCGCTCGGCGAGCACGAAGTGCTCGACGTTGCCCTTCGGCCCCGGCAGACGACACGCGCAGTCACCGAGCACCCGGAAGCCGCTTTTTGCCACGTCGACCAGGACTCGGCTTACCGCGCCGGCGCGGACTGACGCATCGCTGATCACACCGCGGCCGCGCGTGGCCTCTTCCTTCCCCACTTCGAATTGGGGCTTGATCAGCGCTAGCAGGCGCGTGCCAGTGGGCATGAACGCCGCGATCGCTGGCAGGAGCTTGTCGAGGCTGATGAAGGAGGCGTCCACCACCGTGAGCGCGATCGGCTCCGGAAAGCTCTCGGGTGAAAGGTGACGAGCGTTGGTTCGATCCATCACCACCACGCGCGCATCCTGCCGTAGCTTCTCGGCGAGCTGCCCTCGCCCCACGTCCACCGCGTAGACCCGGGCGGCCCCGCGCTGGAGTAAGCAATCGGTGAAGCCGCCGGTCGAGGCGCCCACGTCGACCGCGACCAGCCCGCGAACCTCCAAGCCCAGGTCGGCCAGCGCCCCCTCGAGCTTGGTACCACCGCGCGAGCAGTAACGGTCGAGCTCCGTGACGCGCAGCTCCGCGTCCTCGGGAATCAGCTCCCCCGACTTATCGATGCGGCGTTCGCCGAAAAATACCTGACCTGCCAGAATGCGCGCCTGAGCCTTGGTCCGGCTGTCCACCAGGCCTTGCGCCACAAGTCGAATGTCTGCGCGCGTTTTCTTCACGGCCCTAGGTTCGGTCTGACGCACCGCGTTGCCACGATCTTGCACGAAAGCGCCGAGGCGGAGGAGGATGCCGCCGCGTAATTGGGAACCGGCTCGTGCACGCTATCAGCTTGCTCGATCCGGGGCTTGACCCCTTCTCGGAGGATCAATGAACAACGGTAAGCTCAGGATCGTTGGTTGTCTTGCCGGCCTCGCCGGCGTGCTGCTCACCAGCAGCGCATTTGCACAAGATGCAGCCCCCGCGGCGGCGGCCCCCGCCGCACCCCCGGAACCTGCTCCGGCTCCGGCCCCGGCTGCCGCCTCCGCGGGCGGCGACGCCCAGGTCGGCATGGCGCTGCCGGGTGCGGCTCCGCAAGCGGCCGCGGTCGCCGGTAACTCGGACCATGACTCGGTGGTCGGTCGCTTGGCAGTCGGTTACTTGGGTCGGAACGGTGTCGTCATCCCGACCGGGCCGGGCTTCAACCCTACCGAGATTGCGACGCCCGTCGTCGGCGTGCGCTATTGGCTCAGCGACATGTTGGGTATCGACGCCGGCATCGGCTTGGGTCTCACCAGCGGGTCGCAAGAGGATGCGATGGGTATGAGCACGGACGACCCGGGTTGGTATCTGTTCATGATCCACGGCGGCGTGCCGCTGTCTCTCGCGTCGGCTGGCCACTTCAGCTTTCAGATCGTGCCGGAGCTCAACGTCGGGTTTGCCGGCGCTTCGACCGACATCATGGGAGTGGAGACCTCCGTCAGCGGCTTCCACCTCGACGTGGGCGCGCGCGCCGGCGCGGAGGTTCACTTCGGGTTCATTGATGTGCCGCAGCTGTCGCTGCAGGGCGGCATTGGACTGCGCCTGAACATGGACTCAACCAGCACCGACACCGCCGGGACCGAGACGTCGAGCAGCAACGTGAGCATCGGCACCACGGTCAATGGTGATCCGTGGGATATTTTCACCAGCAACATCTCGGCGCTGTACTACTTCTGAGCACACCTGACGCCGCACCGAGGCCTCTCGCGCGGCCTCGGTGGGCTGGGGCCCTGAAGGCCCGCGAAAGCGGCCTCCTGCGGTCCCGGCGCGGCGTGCGCGGTTGCACCGCGCCTCAATTCCTCTAGTCTTGGGAAGGCGTGTCGCGCGCGGACGGTGCGCCTGAAGAGGAGGCTTGCGTGGCCTATCGACAGCTTTATGCAGTTGCTTTTTTGATGCTTGGCATGGCCGGCGTCGCGTGTGGCGGCGATACCACCGGCAGCGCCGCCGCCCCTGGCCCGAGTGACGATGCTCCGCCCAGCGCGGACGATCAACCCCCGAGCAGCGCGGACGACGCCCCGCCGAGCGCGGACGACGCCCCGCCGAGCAGCGCCGACGCGCCTCCCGGCGGTGCCGACAGCCCGGGCAGTGGCGGCCGGATCCAGCAGCTCTGCGAGGACGCCTGCCAGTTGCTCGAGCACTTGGCGCAGTGCCCCCAGGGTATGGAGATCGACGGCATGAGTCTCGAGGTGTGCCGGAGCGGCGGCTGTTCCATGGCCGTGGATCCGGGCGTCGAGGTCCAGTGCCTGGCGGAGCTCGAGGGTCTGTTCGGTTGCGTCGCGAACCTGCCCAACGTCTGCATGCCGAGCCAAGAGCAGGCCATGGCCTGCCTGGACCAAGTCAAGTCGTTCAGCGAGTGCGCCGTGGACATCGAGCCCAGCGACCCGGATCCCGATCCGGATCCGCCGACCTGTATGGCACCCAGCTGCAACTGCGGTGGCCAGGCATGCGCCGAGTGCTACTGTGAAAACGCCGACCTCGCGGGTGCCGACTTGCTCGCGTTCTGCGCTGACGTGTGCCCGATGGCCAACCGTTGAAAAGGCTGGCAGCCTGCCGGCATTAGCCGTCGGCCGCCGACCATCGCCCCAGCGCCGTGAGCCGCTTCTTCAACAGCTCGCGGTGCTCGGCTATTTGGCGTATCGCATGCAAGCGCTCGCAGCATGGGGTTCGATGTGCTGCTGGCCGCCGCCCTCGCTCTGATTGCGGGCGGAACGCTACCGATTGCGCCGGTCGCGGCCAGCGCCGGTTTCGCGGCCGCTCTGTTGCTAACGGGGGCGGCGCTCGGACGGCGTGCGGCGCTGTGCTGCGCGGTGCTGTTCGCGCTGGGTGGGCTGCGCGGCTCGCGGGTGCTGCAGCATTACGACAGCGCGCGTTTCGAGCTGCGTGACGCCATCGGTCAGCCGCGCCGCTGCGCGTTCTCTGCTCGCGTGGTGTCGTCGCCGGTGAAGGCGCGTGACAGTCTCAACTTCCTGGCGCAGGTCGAGCACGCAGAGTGTGAAGGCGTGCGGCTACCGCCTTTTCGTGCGCGCCTCTACGGCGGCCCAGAAGCGCTGGGGCGCGGTGACCTGGTGACCGGCACCGTAGATTTCGCGCCCGCTCAGCTGTTTCGTAACTTTGGAGCCGCCGATCCGCGCCCGTCAGCGGCGCGCAGTGGAGCCGTCGCGAGCGGGGGCGCGCTGGCGCTCACGGTCGAGCAGCGCAGCTTCGGGCCAAAAGCGTGGATCGATCGCGCCCGGGCTCACGTGCGGGCGCGGATCGAAGCCACGTTTCCCCCGCTATCGGTCGGGCTGGCTCGGGCGCTGGTGCTGGGCGAAAGCGATCTGGATCCGGACGACGACGCGGCTTTTCGCGCCAGCGGGCTTTCTCATCTGCTGGCGGTGAGCGGCACCCACTTGGTGTTCGCGGTCGTGGCGCTGGTCAACGCCATCGCGTTCCTGCTGGTGCGCATCGAGGCGTTCGCGGCTTCGGTGCGGGCTGCGCGCGTGGCGGCCGCAGTCGGGGTGGTGCTCTCGCTCGGTTACGCCGACTTCGCCGGCGGCAGTGGCTCGGCCTTTCGCGCCGCCTACATGCTGTCAGTCGCTTTCCTGGTCACGGCGGCTGGACGCCGCCCGAGCGCGGTGCGCTGTTTGGCGGCGTCGATGCTGATCGGCGCGCTGCTCGATCCGCTCGTTGCCTTCGACATTTCCTTCCTGCTCTCCGTAGCCGCGACAGCTGGGCTGATCGGCCTGGGTCCTGCGTTGTCCGGGCTGGTCGCGTGGGCACGACCGCGGCCGCTGGCGTGGCTACTACAGAGCCTGACCACCACGCTCTCGGCCATGTTGCCCTGCGTGCCGCTGTTGGCGCTGCTTTCGTCGGAAGTCGGTGTGGCGGGGCTCTTGGCCAACGTGGTGGCGGGTCCTGTGGGTGAGATGTTCGCTTTGCCGCTGTGCTTGCTGCACACCGTCGTCGGCTTCTGGCCCGGGCTCGAGCGCGGTGTTGCGATGGCGGGGGGCGGCGCGTTGCTCGTGGTGCGGGCCATCGCGCGGCTGAGCGCGGAGCAGTCGGCGCTGCGAGTCACGCTGCCGGTTCCGAGCGGGTTTCAGATCGCGCTCGCCGCGCTTTTGAGCCTGGCGCTCTTCGTCGGTGCCGGCCGGCCGAAGGTTTGGGCGCGTCGGCTGCTCGCGCTGGGCGTGGGCGGGCTCGGGCTCGGAGCGCTCGAGCTCACTCAAAGGCAGGCCGGCGCACCGCGCGGCAAGCTCGTGGCGTCGGTGCTCGACGTGGGTCAGGGCGACGCCACGCTGCTGAACCTGCCGGATGGCAGCCTGTGGCTGATCGACGGCGGCGGCTTCGTGGGCAGCCCGGTGGATCCGGGTCGTTCGGTGATCTTGCCAGAGCTTCGCAGTCGTCGCCGCGCGCGCATCGACGTGATGGTCCTGAGCCATCCCCACCCCGATCATTTTCTCGGGCTCGAGAGCGTCATCCGAGCCGTGGAGGTCGGACAATTCTGGGACACGGGCCAGGGGCTGGCGCAAGGCGCCGGGCCCGCTTACGCGCGCATCCGCGCGCTCTTGCGTGAGCGCGGCGTGCCGGTGCTGGGGCCGCGTGAGCTGTGCGGTCAGCGAGCACTGGCGGGGGCCGTGGTGCAGGTTCTGGCGCCGTGTCCGGATTTCCGTCGCGAGTGGGGCGCCAACGACAACTCGCTGGTGATTCGTGTGGCGCTCGGCGGTCGTGCGTTCTTGTTCACGGGCGATGCCGAGCACGATGCCGAGGCGTTGCTACTCGAGCGCGGAGCCCTGCTGCGCGCCGACTTTCTCAAGGTGGGCCATCACGGTTCACGCACCTCGTCGACCCCCGCCTTCCTGGACGCGGTTCGGCCGCGCATTGCCAGCATGTCCACGGGCGTGCGCAATCGCTTCGGTCACCCGCACCCGACCACGCTACGCTCCCTCGACCAGCGCCAGATTGGGGCGCTGCGCACCGATCGCCTGGGCGGGATTCGCATCGAAACCGATGGCCGAAGCCTCGATGTCCGGCACGTTGCGAGTGGCCGTTGAGCGCGAAGGCCCTCGACCTTCGACGCCGCGCAGCGCCCCAGGGTCGAACGAAGATCACGACTCGTACTAGGTGCGTATGGATAGTAGCAGCTGGATCAAAAGCGGTCCGTATTCTGCCCTGAGTCTCGTGGTGCGACAATGGTCGGTGTCGGATGAGGTCCGTAGCCTCCCAGGTTATCGCCGAGCCTTGGGGATCGGCTTGCCTGGCCGACCCGCCACGGCGATCATGCGCGCATGCAGGAGCCGCCGAGCGAGCTTTTGAGCTCGGAAGCCATTCAGAGTCGCGTCAGGGAGCTCGGCGCGCAGATCGCTCGCGACTACGCCGGCAAGTCGCTCGCGCTGTTGTGCGTGCTCAAAGGTAGCTTCATGTTCGCGGCGGATCTGGCGCGCGCTATCGAGATCCCGCTGCGCGTCGAGTTTCTGGGGGTGCGCAGCTACGGCGACGACACGCGCTCGAGCGGCGTGGTGCAGATCACGCAAGATCTCACGCGACCCATCGCCGGCGAGCACGTGCTGCTGGTCGAGGACATCGTCGACACCGGGCTCACGCTCAGCTACCTGCGCGAGCAGCTCTTGGCGCGCGGTCCCGCGAGCGTCAAGGTGTGCGCCCTGCTCCACAAGCCCGCGCGCAGCGTCAACCCGGTCCATATCGACTATCTGGGCTTTACGATCCAGGACGTGTTCGTGGTCGGCTATGGGCTGGACCACGCCGAGCGCTACAGGAATTTGCCCTATGTCGGCGTGCTGGAAACGACCTGAGCCGCAAGCTGCGGTGGCGGTGTGCGCCAACCACGTTGGCGCTCGTCCCGGCGCCGCGCGAAGATTCGAGCGCGCGCACCGCGGTACGTCGTTTGCTACGCTCTGCGCTGTGATGGTGCGCGTTGCGGGTCTTGGGCTCGTGGTCGGCTTGCTGGCGCTCGGCTGTGGAGGTCGCACTGAAACGGGCTCACCCGAGCCGGCCGTTGGCGATGAGCGCAGCGACGAGGGCTCGAGCTCGGACTCCGACGACGTCCCTGGCTGCGGCGACCTGCACGGCCAATGTGGCGCGGACGCCGATACCGAGCTCGGTGAATGCAAGCTCGGCTTTCCCGTATTCGGCACCGGCAAGCCCTGCGCCTGGCTGGCCGATGAGCGCTGCTACGATACGCGCGAAATGGCCTGCAATTGTGTGTGTCCCAGAGATCGCGACAGCCATTGCGTGAGCGGCTTCGGCGATGGCCCCGACGGTCACGTCGTGGTCGAGTGCGGCTGAGCGATCACTTCGGCTTGCCGGCTCGCAAACGCGCCAGGCGTTCGGCGATGGCTTGCTCGAGCCCCTGCTGGGTCGGCTCGTAGAAACGCGAGCCCTGCAGCGCTTCGGGCAAGTACGTCTCGCCCGGCACGACGCTGCCCTCGAAGTCGGGCGGATACTGGTAGCCTTCGCCGTAACCCTCGTCCTTCATCAGCCCGGTGACCGCATTGCGAAGCTTTTTAGGTACTGGGAGCGCGCCATGCTCGGCGATCGCGGCTTTGGCCGCACCGATGGCTGCCTTGACCGCAGCGGATTTGGGGCAGCTCGCCAGATACAGGCAAGCGTGGGCAAGCGGATAAATACCTTCCGGCATCCCCATGCGCCGGAAGGCCTCATCGGCGCTGACCGCAACTTGGAGCGCGCGGGGATCGGCGTTACCGACGTCCTCACTCGCGAAGATCATCAAGCGCCGGAGCAGGAACAACGGATCATCGCCGGCCTCCAGCATCCGCAAGAGCCAGTAGATCGCAGCATCCGGATCACTGCCGCGCATCGACTTGATCAACGCGCTGACGACGTTGTAGTGCTCCTCGCCGCTCTTGTCGTAAAGCAGTGTGCGGGTTTCGGCGGCGCGCTCCACCAGCCCGAGGTCGATGGTGCCTCCAGGCAAAAGCAGACCAGCCGCGGTCTCCAGCATGCCGAGCGCCCGCCGGGCGTCGCCGCGTGCGGCGCGCGCAATGGCGGTGATGGCCGCCGGCTCGGCATGGATCCCGAGTTGGCCGAGCCCGCGTTCGCTGTCCGAGAGCGCCCGCTGCAGCAGCTGCTCGAGGTCCGGGACTTCGAGCGCCTCCAGCCGAAACACGCGGCAGCGCGAAAGCACCGCGGCATTCACCGAGAACGACGGATTCTCGGTGGTGGCGCCGATCAGGGTGATGCTGCCGTCTTCCACGTGCGGCAGAAATGCATCCTGCTGGCCCTTGTTGAAGCGGTGGATTTCGTCGACGAACAAGATAGTCGGCTTGCCCTGGTAGGCGCGCCGCTCGCGCGCCGCCGCCAGGATCTCGCGCAGCTCCGGCAGGCCACCCAGCACCGCGCTGAAGCGCACGAACTCGGAGCGCGTCAGTTGCGAGATCACGTGCGCAAGCGTCGTCTTACCCGAGCCAGGAGGTCCCCATAGAATGAGCGACGGCACGCGATCCTTTTGGATGACCTCGTGCAGCAGCTTGCCCTCGCGTAGGACCTGCTTCTGCCCCACCACCTCTTCCAGCGTGCGCGGCCGCATGCGATCGGCAAGCGGTGTGGTCTGGCTGCTTGTGCCACTGCGACGTGCCGCTGCCTCGAGCAAAGTCGGCGAGCTCTGGGGAGTGGCCTTCTTGGCCATTTTCCCTGCCTTCTACCGCAAATTGGGCGCTACGTGTCGGCGGCGATTTCGCGAACGAGCGTTTCGCCGCACTGTCATGGGCGGGACCGTTCGAGCTCGTTGAGTCGGCGGTGACGACCGTTGCGTGGAATTGGCAGGCGAGGCGATCGTGAACGCGGCTTCGCGCGCTTCGCTACTTGTTCTTCGGATCCGACGCGCTTTTACGAGCGGCCTCTTCGGCTTCCTTGAGGCGTTTCTCGATGCGGGCCTTCACTTCGGCGGATTCGGCCTGAAGCTTCTTCCAGGCCTCGTTGCGCGCGACACGCTCGGTGGCGGTGGCCGGATAAGTGAAGGCCTCTGTCATTTCCTCGGCGTTCTTCGAGTACTCCTTCCAGCGGCCGATCGCCTCGTCGTTGTTCTTTTGGCGCTCGCGCAGGTCGGCCAGCGCGAAGATCAGCTTGCCCTTAAGGGTGCCGTCGCGACCGACGAAGCGCAGACCAGCGACGAAGGCAGCCTCGGCCTCCTTCTGATCGCCCTTCAGCAGCTGTGCGCCGCCCACGCGGTAATGTCCCAGCGCGTTGTTCGGATCCTTCTGGATGGCCTCACGGTAGGCGGCGATCGCAGCATCGAAGTCGCGGGCCACGACCGCGCGGTCGCCCTTGGAGATGAGCTCCACGTAGGGGCCGTTGACCTTGGTGGCCTTCGTCGGCGCTTCTGCTTTGGCGTCCGCCTTGGCCTTCTTGTCCTCAGCCTGCGCCGCCGACGTCATCGCTACCCACGCCGACAGCCCCAGCAGGATGGTGAGCCTTCGCATGGCAGCACCAATAACACGACCGACCCTGGGGCCGCGATTCCCTGGCTCCTCGGGCGATCCACAACGCTGTGGAGTGCTTGTGGACACAATTTTAACTATGCGAAACAAAAAGAATTTATGACTTGCAGGGTGTTGAAAACCTCAGGCTCCGTAGCGCCGGTATAAAGTGGCGCCGGCCCATGCCTTCTGCTTACCCGTGGGGAGCCCTCGAGCCGGTCTCGCGAGCGGCTGAACGTGGGGTGAGCAGCGTGCGTCGGGGCTTGAGGCTCACGGCCCGGGCGGCATCTCAGGCGCTGAGCGAGCTGCTCGAGCTGCCGAGCGAGGTGGTCGTGAAGCGCACCACACTCGGCAGAGTGCCGGCGCTGGCTCAGACGATTTGGCTCAACCAAGATCGCCTGGCACTCGGCGCTCTGGCCGAGCCAGCGCTGGCCGCGTTCTTGGCGGCGCGCGTGCTGCGTCGCTCCGAGCCGCTCGCGGATCCCGGCGAGCCGCCCTCGGCACTGCTCTCCGGCTTGCTCGCGGCGCTCGGTGTCGAGACCGCGCGCCGCCTGGGCCTAGCGCTCACGCTGCTCGGCGCTCCGCCGGTCGGTGAGGAAGCTCTGGTCGTCGATCTGACGTTGCTGCTCGAGGGGCGACCTTACTCGCTGACGCTTCACGTGGTCGGTAGCTCGAGCCCTGCTGCCCGAACGCCCAGCCTTGCCCAGCTCGGCTCTCTCGAGCTTTGCGTGCCGCTCGTGGTGGGCACGGTGGCGCTCGAGCGTCAGGAGCTGCTCTCGCTCCAGATGGGTGGGGCGCTGCTGCTCGCGGACGGCGCCAGCATTAGCTGCGATGCGGTGGGTCGAGGCGTCCTGGCTGCCCCGCAAAGCGAACGGGGAATCGAGGTCGAGCTGAGATCCGACGGACGACTTGTGGTAGGCGGAGTTGCGGAGGCGAGGCTTACCGTGGAACGCGAGAAATCGAGCGAGAGCGAGGCGGAGACGCTGACCGACGTGCTACTCGACACGCCGCTGGTGGTGCGGGTGGAGCTCGGCGCCGTGAGCATGACGGCGCGCGAGTGGGCAGAGCTTGGGCCCGGCGACGTGATCGAGACGGGGCAGCGCATCGCCGAACCGGTCGTGCTGCGCATCGCCGGTCGAGAGGTGGGCCGTGGCGAGCTGGTCAACGTCGACGGTCAAGTCGGCGTGCGCATTCAGAAGCTGTACGAAGGAGGCGCATGAAGTCGCTCTGGCCGCTCGGACTGCTCTTGGCGTGTCAAGGCTCGCCGCAGGACACCGCCAAGGATCAGACGCCTGCGCCGTCGGTCGCGCGAGCCTCGGCAGCGCCGAGCGCGTCGGCGGCTCCGGCCGCCGCCTGGTTCGAGGGCAGCTGGCAGGGGACTTACACAGCCGATCTGCATCGCATCGAGATGGCGGCTGGCGGCGTGAAAGAGTGGAAGAAGGACGATGGTGCGCAGGCCAGCGGTGAGGGCAAGCTGTCGATCGAGGCCAAGAGCGATGGCACCGTGAGCGGTCAAGCCAGCGGCGTGCTCGGCGAACAGATCGTGAGCGGTCGCGTCGAGGGCGAGCACGTGGCGCTCAAGCTCACCCCAGCGCAGCCGGACGGTTTTCAAGGGGTGATCGTGGCAGCACAGGCGCCTGAGGGCATCAAAGGCTCACTCAGCGCTTCGACGGGTGACAGCCTGGTGGTGCGCAAAGCGAGTGTGACGTTCTCGAAAGCCGGCAAGTGAGCACGGCACAAGCGCTCGAGCAGGTGCGGGCCCGCATCCGCGCGGCGGCTGCGGCGTGCGGCCGCCAGGCGAGCGACGTGAAGCTCGTGGCGGTGTCCAAGATGCATCCGGTCGCGAAGATTCGCGAGGCTTACGCCGCGGGGCAGCGCGACTTCGGCGAGAATTACGTGCAGGAGCTGCTCAAAAAAGCCGAAGAGCTGCGTGACTTGCCGGAGCTAAACTGGCACCTGATCGGACACTTGCAGCGCAACAAGGCGCGTCACGTGGCCGGGCTGGTGGCGATGCTGCACACGGTCGATACGCCGGAGCTGGCTAGTGAGCTGGCCAAGCGCGCCGCCGGCGCCGGCGAGCGCCGTCTCGAAGTGCTGGTCGAGGTCAGCATCGCCGGTGAGGAGCAAAAGCATGGCGTGGAGCCCATCGAGCTCGGCCCACTGCTCGACGCCATCGAAGCGCTGCCAGCGCTGTCGCTACGCGGCCTGATGTGCGTCCCGCCGCTGAACGAAGATATAACCATCACGCGACCCTATTTCGACGCGCTCCGGCGGCTGCGCGACGAGCACGGCGGCGCCGCGCGCCTGCCCGAGCTGAGCATGGGCATGACGCACGATCTCGAGCAGGCGGTGGCAGCGGGCGCGACCCTGGTGCGGGTTGGCACGGCGATCTTCGGGGCGCGCGGTCCCTAAGCCCCGGAAGCGCACGCGAAAAAGTCCCCCCCTTTCACGGCAACCACCCCACCGACCCACGCCCTGCGCTGGAGGTCGCGCGGCTTCCGCTCCTCAACCCGCCTACATCGGGGTGCCGAGCCACGTGCGAGAGCTGATCTGGACCCGCTGGAGTGTCGTCACGTGCCCACTAGCAGCAAGGTGCATGCCCGGGCGCGACCGCGCAAATCCGCATGAAGTGCCCCCTGCCGCCAGTTGCGGAAGCCGACACCGGACAGCATTTGTCCGTCCGCTGTGTCGTCCGATCGGGCAGCGCTCGGCCAGGTTTCGCTTCTCGTGATAAATTCGGAGTCCGCCATGGCTGCTCGCCTGGAAACCACGCAGCGGGACGAATCGGCGCACGGCGTAGCTCCCGGCAGGTGGGCGCTCCAATGGGTGTGGCCGAAGGCGCGTTCGAGCTGGCTCGACGCCCCGCGTCTCGACATCGGTCGCGACGCTTCGTGCGCACTGTCGCTCGACGGTCCAGGCGTGTCTCGGAAGCACGCCGAGCTGTACCGGCAAGGGCCGTTGTTCGCCCTGCGCGATCTGGGCAGCACCAACGGGAGCTGGCTGAACGGACGGCGCGTGGAGCACGCGCCGATAGCGTCCGGAGACGTGCTGCGCATCGGTGATTGGGTCGGGATGCTCCGAATGCTGCACGAGCTGCCGCCAGCTTTTCGGGAGCTGGCGCCCGGTCTGTTCGGAGGCGCCGAGGTCGCGGCCGCGCTGGAACCGCTGCGTCGCGCGGCCGGCACCGCCGACCTGCCGCTGCTGCTGACCGGTGCGACCGGAACCGGCAAGGAGCGCTTCGCCCACGCCGTGCATCACTTCAGCGGTCGCAGGGGGCCGTTCGTCGCCGTCAACTGCGCGGCGTTGCCCGAGCAACTCGCGGAGGCCGAGCTGTTCGGTTACCGGCGCGGCGCTTTCACCGGCGCAGAGCGCAACAGCATTGGGCATTTACGCGCCAGCGACGGTGGCACGCTGCTGCTCGACGAGGTCGCCGAGCTCCCCGCGTCGCTGCAACCGAAGCTCCTCCGCGCGCTGGAGAGTCACAACGTTCAGGGCCTCGGCGAGCCCGCCCCAGCGTTGGTCGACCTGCGAGTCGTCAGCGCGGTGCAAAGGCCGGTTGCCGAGCTGGTCGAGAGCGGCAGGCTGCGCGAGGATCTGGCCGCGCGCCTGTGTGGCCTGCAGATCCTGCTGCCTCCGCTGCGCGACCGCAGACCCGACATCGCCGGGCTGTTCGGGCAGTTCCTCAGGCAAAACCTGGGGGGACGCATTCCGCGTGTGGAAGGTCGCGTGGTCGAGGCTTTGTGCCTGCACGACTGGCCGCAGAACGTGCGCGCGCTCGAGCTTTCGACGCGCGCACTGCTCGCAGTGCACGGGCACGAAGCGGTCTTGAAGCATGAACACCTGCCGCCGGAGCTCGCGCGTGAGCCCGCGCCGAGCGAGCCTGTCGAAGGAGGACCGCTGCGCGATCGGCGAGAGCACGACCTTTCGGCGCTGAAGCGAGCGCTGCGTAGCAATGGCGGCAACATCTCGGCCGCAGCATCGGTGCTCGGCATCTCTCGCCAGCGCATCTACCGGTTGCTCGACGGTCAGTCGGTCGAGACGCTGCTGAAGAAGGCGGGTGGCAGTGGGGGGTGATTCGACCGGGAGCGGAGATTCCATACCGGAGATCCTCGAGCCAGCGCTAGAGCGGCGCGCCATGGAGTCGGGCCCGCGCATCGGCGGTTCGCGCCTGGGTAGCGTGGTCGGCGATACCTATCGCCTGGTTCGACACATCGGCTCGGGTGGCATGAGCGATGTGTTCGCAGCCGAGCATGTGCGGCTCGGTAAGCCACTGGCGGTCAAGTTGCTACGGCCCGACCACTCGATGACACGGCGTGCGGCAGAGCGGCTGCGACGTGAGGCGAGAGCGATTGCAGGCGTGTCGAGCGAATACATCGTGGGCATTCACGATTGCGGCGAGACCGACGACGGCACGCCCTTCTTGGTCATGGAGCTGCTCGAGGGTGAGGACCTGCGCAGCCTGCTGGGGCGAGAAGGCAGCTTACCGGTAGCGCGCGCGGCGAACTTGCTGCTCGACGCCTGTTACGGCCTGGCGGCGGCCCACGAACGAGGTGTCGTGCACCGCGACTTGAAGCCTGAGAATCTGTTCGTTGCTCGTCATGCCTCGGGCGAGGACTGGTGCAAGGTGCTCGACTTCGGAGTCGCCAAGATGGAGGCTAGTCAGTCGACCGCGCCGGGAGCGATCGTCGGCACCATCCGCTATATGGCCCCCGAGCAACTCGCCGATAGCAGCGCGGTCAGTCCGGCCACCGACGTCTACGCGCTCGGCGCGATCGCCTATGAATGTCTGTGCGGCCAGCCCGCGCATTCGGGGCAGACGATGCAAGAGCTGATGTTCCAGGTCATGCATCGAGAGCCTTCGCCGCTCGGCACGCTGAGCTCGAGCGTGCCCGCCGTGCTCGCTGACGCGGTCATGCAGTGCTTGCTCAAGGCAGCCGCCGACCGGCCCACGCTCGAGCAGCTGACCGATCGTCTGCGCGACTTCAGCCATCGCGGGTCGCCGGCCGTGGGCGATACATTGGCCGACGTGCCGCGCTCCGCGCTTTCGGCGAGGCATTCGCCGGCGCGTCTGGGCTGGTTGGCAGCGCTGCTCGCCTTGGGGTCTCTCACGCTTGGTTGGGCTCTCGGAGTGCGATCAGGAGCCCCGAAGGCGGCCGGCGAGGCAGAGTCGGCGCGCGCGGCGTCCGAAGCGCAGGCGCCTACTACCGAAACGTCGTCCGTACCGCTCGCGGAGCGACCCGCTGCGGTCGACGATGCCGCGAGCGTGGCCAGCGCCGTCCCGCCGCAGGCCGATCCCGGCGCGCGTGCGTCGGCGGCAGCGCGGCGCGGCGCGGCTCCGCCAGCCATGACCTCGCCGGCGGGAGCGTTGGCGAGGCCCCGTGTCGGTAAGTTCGACGAAGCCAATCCGTACAAAGAATGAGTCGTCTGCAGTCGCTCGTGCTCGCTATTGCCCTGCTCCTTTCGGGTCCGGTTCAGGCCGAGCCGGCGGCGTCGGCCAGCGGCGCTGCTGCCACGCACTTCGAACGCGGCCTGGTCTATGCCAAAAATGCCGAGCTGGCACTGGCGGCCCGGGAGTTCGAGGCCGCGTACGCCAAGAGTCCCCACTATTCAGTGCTCTACAATCTGGGTCAGGCGTACACGGCTCTCGGGCGGCCCGTGGAAGCGACGCGAGCTTTCGAGCTTTACCTGACGCACGGCGGAAGCAATCTCGATGCGTCGCGCCGCGAAGAGGTGCGCGCACTACTCGAGCTCAACGGCAAACGCGTCGGCAAGCTTTCGCTCCGCGTCGCTCGGCCCACGCTGCGAGTCTGGTTGGATGGCGAGGAGCTGAGTCCGGCGCAGCGAGACCAACCCATCCCGCTTTCCGCCGGACGGCACACGCTGCTCTCCGCCGACGGCGCGAGCGAACCGACGTCTCGCGCCATCACGATTGTCGCCGGCCAAGAGCTTGCCCTCGAGCTGGTCGCCGCAGCTGGTCCTTCCAGTCAGTCTCCGGGGCAGCTGGCGATCAGCTGCGGTGTGCCAGAGACGCTGGTGTCGATCGACGAGCGCCCGGTGGGCTCTACGCCGCTCCCGGCCCCTATGCTCGCAGCGCCGGGGCGGCGCCACGTGACCTTCCAGCGCGCGGGCTATCGACCGAGAAGCACCAGCGTGACGCTGCGCGCGGGCGCCCTCGCGAAGCTCAACTGTGCGCTCGAGCCGCTTTCGAGCCTGCCGCTCGAGCATCGCGCGTGGCTCGAGCTGGATCTGCGACCGACCGATGCACGCGCGTGGGTCGATGGTCGGGCATTCACCGGCGGCGCGCTGCCTGCAGGCAAGCACTTCATCGTCGTAGAGCGCGTGGGGTACCTCGACCACGCGCGCAGCGTGGACATCCCGGCGGGTCGGAGGTTGACCTTCTCGGCCCGACTCACCGCTTCGCCGGAGCAGCAGAAGCTGGAGCAGCAAGCTCGAGCCCGGCGCACCAGCGGCTGGATACTCGCCGGACTGGGCACCGTGCTGGTCGCGTCGGGCATCGCCGTGCAGGTCTACAGCGCAGACGAGTACGACGCGTGGGTCAGCCGTAAGGGCTCGGCGAGCGAAAAGGACAACGTGCGTTCAGCTACGGCGATCCAGCAATTGGACGATCTGTCGATCGGCCTCTCCGTGACCGGGGCGGGCTTGCTGCTCACGAGTGGCTGGCTGCTTTGGCCGTCGCTTTTCGGTCAGAGCGATTGATGTCGCCGAAATACCGACATGTGGGTGATTAAACTCGGGCGTGTCACTGAATTGCTGCTGCCCCGTGCCCGTGCCCGAAAAAGCTCTTCAGACCTGGTAATTGGGGGTAGGCCTCGCCTGCGCGCCCAGTTGGGCGCGGCGCGCGCGGGCGAAGCCCGCGCCACCAACCTGGGCCTACCAAACCCACGGATCTACTCGGTGTCTTTACGGACCATCGGGGCACGGCACGGGCACGTTCGGCACGCGGGCCATCCCAATTCAGGGACACACCCTAGTCAGTATGCCCTAGTCAGTAGACAACTTGCAGGTAGTCACAGCGAGCCGCACAGGCGATCCCACTGCTTTATTGAGTAAACGGGGTGCATTATAAGCACTCACTTAAAGCGGTGCTCCGTACGCGCGACCTCAGCCTGATTTGGGGCCTGACCACGGCCTCGGTGGCGTGTCATGACTTCGAGGCGGGGTCCTGGCGCTCAGCAGACGCAGGAGGTGGCGCCGCAGGCCAACCCACGTCGTCGACCTCGGCCAATGGTGGCGCCGGCGCCCCACCCAACGCAGACGCGCAGGCCGGCACTGCCGGCACGGGCGCCCTTGGCGGGTCCATGAGCGGTCCCGGCGCGGGCGGCGAGGCGGTCGAGCCTCTCGAGCCCAGCGCGATCGAGGGCCTCACACTCTGGCTGACGGCCGGCAAGGAATGGTGCTCCGAGGTTGCCAACCACGAAGTGACGTCCTGGACTGATCGCTCTAGCCATCACAACGACGCCAAGGAACGCCGCGGCGTAGCGCGACCGAAATACCTCGAGATCACGTTGACCGGGCACCCCTCGCTGCGCTTCGAGGCCGCGCCTTCGAACCTGGTCGTGCCCGACCACAGGTCACTGCGCTTCGGCGAGGGTGACTTCGCGTACGTCGTGGTGGCCCGATTGAGGAACGATCCGCAGCCCGCCTATGACGCCCATGGTGAGGTCATCTACGCCGGCTCGGGTTCTATCTTGTCCAAGCTCGAGGCTCCGGCCCCGCATCGTGGGATCGCCATGTTTGCGAACTACCCCACGCCCGATCACGGCTCACAGGCCTATCGGCGCCTGGCCGTCCAGCTATCGCTCGGCGGCGTGCTCACCCTCAGCTACACCGACCGCGTCAACGACGACGTGTTCCGCGTCTACACGGCACGGCGCAAGGCGGGTAGCGATATCGAGATCCGCATCAACGGTGAGCCGGAAGGTCGCTCGATGATCTCGGGCGCGCTCGACGTCAGCGCCGAAGGTTCCGACTTGCTGATCGGCGGCTGGGGCATCCAACCCTTCGCGGGTGATATCTCCGAAATCGTGGCCCTGCGCGGCAGCATCGACGACCGGCAGCTCGCGGGTCTCGAACGAGGCCTACTCGAAAAGTACCGGCTGTAGCGGGCGTCGACCGGGGCCATGTCAGGCACTGATCGCCGGCACGCCCAGCGAGGCGGGCACGTTGCCGTGACGGCTCGATCGCCATGCCTCGCGGCACGCACCGGTTAGCAACCGGGCTCACTCCCACGAGTGATTACGTTTCCAGAGAGGCAGGAGGACGAGTCGAACGCCTGTCCTTGCGGACCCACCGGGTTCAAACCGGTTGCCGGACCACCCCGGCTTCACCTGCCATGTGCTCGGATTACGCGCCGAGCTCGCGGTTACGCCGGCAAGAACGCCAGCCATTCGAACGGAGCGGCGCTGCGATCGATCAGGGGGCGTGCTGCAGGGAGTGACTTCGGGCGAACCGGTGCACGCAGCGGCCACATGCCCGCTGCATCGCACTCGAGCCCACCCTTCTTGGTGTTACATGCCTTGCACGACGTCACGATGTTCTCCCAGACCGTCTTGCCGCCTTGGCAGCGCGGCACGACATGGTCGTACGAGAGTTGCTTCGGCTCGAAGCTGTTGCCGCAGTACTGGCAACGGTAACCGTCGCGCAGGTACACGTTGGCGCGCGAGAAGCGGAGGGCGTGCTTCACCTTGGCCACGCGCCGCTCACGCACGACGGCCGGAATCTTCCAGGTCACCGAAGGTGAGCTGATTTGCTCCGAGTATTCGACCACGACGTCGGCCGTCTCTTCGAAGCGCATCTTGACGGCGCGCTCCCAGGAGATCACTCGTATGGGAAAGTAATTTGCAGAAAGAAGTAGTGTTTTCATCGGTTTCTCCCAGGATCCCAGAATAGTGGCGACGTTCGGACTCGAACCGAGAGCGCTCTGGCGTATGAAACCAAGCTCGTCCCTGACGTCGTCGCCGTTGCGGGCACTGGAGTTGAACCAATCGCCTCTTGGGTATGAACCAAGGATGCAGCCGCTACACCTGCCCGCGGTGCTCTCGTGCCGACTCGAACGGCAGATCCGCGCTTCGGAGGCGCAGAGCGGCATCCCGCCGCGAGAGCGTTTGGAGTCTCGGTCCGGAGTCGAGCCGGATAGCGTGGTTTCGTAGACCTCGCACGCAATCCCTGCGCCGAGACGTGGGTGACCCATTCCGGTATCGATCCGGATTCTTCGGCTTGAGGGGCCGACGACTTAGCCAGTGGTCGAATGGGCCTTAGTGCACCAGGAAGGAGTCGAGCCTTCTACGCTGCGTTTAGAAAACGCTGCTCCGAGCCCTCGGCTGGTGCGTGGAGACGTGCTGCGGAATCGAACCGCACGCGAGCAGTTTTGCAGACCGCTCTGACCACCAGATCGGCACGTCGAAGAGTGCAGCATCCCGGGCACGATCCGGGGCCTCTACGTTGGCAACGTAGCGTCTTACCACTTGACCAATGCTGCGTGGTGCGAGTGTCCGGGAATGATCCGGATCCGGCGGCTTGGAAGACCGCAGTGCAGCCGATTACACCTCACTCGCATCGGGGCCTCTTGTAGTGGCCCGGAGCCCATGTCCGGAATCGAACCGGCGAGCGACCCATACCAAGGGCCGATGCGAAACCATCGCACACGGGCGGATTGTGGAGATGCTCGGTAACGCTCCGAGTCGCTCTGCTTGCAAGGCAAAGCAGCAGCCTTCTGCGTCCATCCCCCATGGCACGCCCGCAAGGAATCGAACCCTGTTCCGGAGGATTGGAAGCTCCGTTGCGACCTTCGCTCGGACGTGTGGCGCCTCGTATCGGGATCGAACCGATCTCACTCGCTCGACAGGCGAGCCGCGACCCCAGTCGCGTCACGAGGCGTGGTGCTCTTGGACGGAGTCGAACCATCGCGAGTCGATTTAGGAAATCGTCCGCCGGATCCGCCGGCAAGAGCCCAGGGTGACGTACGGGTTTCGATCCCGTCGAAGATGCATTCACAGTGCACCGGGTTCGCCAGCTCCCTCACGTCACAGTCGAGCAGGCTGGAATCGAACCAGCATCCATCGTGCGCCCGAGGCACGTGTCCGGCCACTAGACTACTGCTCGCTCGTGGGTCGTCGCGGTTGCGCGCCGCGCTCGTCGGATCTTCAGTCCGCTGCAATCACTAGATTTGCTAACGACCCATGGTCATGGTGGGCCCGTAGCGAGTCGAACGCTTTAGCCAAACGGCCCCGCGTTTACAGCGCGGGTCGCCTTCCGAGGACGAGCCCCGGGCCCAGAATTGGCGATGAATTTTCAAAGAACGGCGCCCTGCAGGCACACGTATCCATGCACCGCGGCGCTGCGTCCGCGGTTAGCGAGTCAACGAGACAAGCCCTTGCGAGCTTGGTTTCGGGTGCAGGATTCGAACCTGCGTTTCCGAGTTCAGAGCTCGGTGTCCTACCAACTAGACGATCCCGAAATAGGCCGAAGCCTCACAGACAAAGTTTGATGTAAGCCATCGTTACTTCCCCCAGATGCACCGAAGGCCACCGAGAGCATCCCGGTGGCCTTCGAAGGCGTACATGGACGAGCTCGCGGTGTTTACGAGAATCCCTGAAACATGGAACCGAGCGCACCGAGTGCGGACGATGGATACACTCGTCCCGATCGCCGTGCTCTGCGCGAGCTGCTCCACAAGCCGAAACTCAAACTCGATGATTGATGCATCTGGTTTTGAACATGCTGCGCGTTACCGAATCTCCCTCGTGATGCGAGACCACAAAACGTCGAAGGCCGCCTGGTTTCCCGAGGCGGCCTTGAGCGTCCAATGAAGGATGTACTCAGTCGCCGCCTACGTGCTCCCTTCCTGGGTCATGGGCAGAAGGCCCAGCCAACCCGCGGAAAATCGCGTATTTTTGCCACTATCCAGCGCACACGATGGCCAGGCTGCCGGGGGCAGTTGGCTCGCATGGATTGAACAGCAACGACGTATCGACATGATTGAATCCCGAATAGCAGACGACAACAGCGTCGCCCGCGCATACGTATATGTTCTCTGGCGCGCGTTTCGTCAAGAAAAAATCAGCACGCCGTTTCAAAATTCATGTGGGCAAGCCGCGGCGTTCTCTTTCGCGCCGCACACCTCGTGGTGTTAGGGACTGATTCGGAGCAGGAGGCGGGGGCCTCACGCGAGGCCCCGCCCGTTGACGCAGCTCCGCTAGGGCAAGCGGACGCGCACGCTGTGGAACAGTGCCTCATCGGCCTGGCGCACGAACTCTTGGAACTTGCCGTAGGCGCTCGGTTGGACGCGCCCTGCCGGAAGCTCGATTTCGCGGTCGAGCACTAGGCTGTCGCCTTGCAGTGAGTCGCGCACCGTGACTTGGCGCTCGCCGTCCTTGACCGACCTCGGTGGCGCGAGCTTTTCGAGCTTGGCGCCGGGCGGCAAATCGAGCGTGAGCTTGATGCGCTGATGCGTCGCGTCCACCAAGAGCAGCGGTGTGTGGCGCACCGGCAGCACCGCCAGCTGGCTGAGGCGCGCGCCGAACGGCGGCGATACGACCAGCGCGCCGCTCGAGCGTTCGGCGAAGCCTTGCATGTGACCCTGCACGTGAATGAGTAGCGGGCTGTCGAGATCGTCGAAGTGGTCCACGCGGTACTGGCCGAGCTGGATGCCGCGCAGCTCCCGGCCCAGCAGGCGTGATTCGAGCACATCACGCAGCTGGTCTTCGGGCAACTGACTGAGCGCGTTACGCAGGCCGGTCGCGTATTTGCCGGTGAAGCTCAGCGTGAGGACGACGTCCGCCGCGCCGCTGGCCTTGAGCTTGACCGTGCCCTCGTAGGCCATGTCGTCGAGCGTGCCTTCCTTGGGCGTTTGCGTCAGCTCGGGCGTACCGCTCGACAGCAGGTAGGCGGGCATGCCGCGCGCCTCCGCGGGCACGTAGCCGAAGGGCGCGTACTTCGAGCCCAGCGTGAGCCAGGTCCCCGACTTGCCGCCGACGCGGATCAGAGGTTGCGTGAACAGCGACTGCTCCGAGAACGGACCGGTGGGTGGCAGCGCCAGGCGGTTCTGGGCTGCCGCGTAGTCGACCGGGATGTCGAGCGCCCGGCACAGCGTGATGTAAGCCCGCCACAGGTTGCCGTTCTTGCCGACGATGACGCGGCGGCCGTCGTCCTCCTCCCCCTCCTGCACGTTGCCGACCACCCAGCGGTAGAGCTTTTTGGCTCGTTCGGCCTGCTTTTTGGCCGGAAGCGCGATGCGCTGGGCAATGCGCACGATGCGCGGATCCTTCGGGGTCAAATCGGTCACGCCGTCGCTCATGGCGCGGAGCGCGGTCTGCAAGTCGGCGCCCCAGCCGATCTGCACGCTGGGCAAAAACTCGCTGATCGGAGCTCCGAACGGCTCGACCGGTGCGGCCGGGCTCTGATCCACGCGCCAGCGCCGCACCACGAGCGACCCGGCCTCCTTCACTTGCGGCGGCGGAACGTTGTTCTTGGCCTCGATCTGCAGCGGCCGATCCTTCGGCGAGATGACCACGAACTCCGAGCGCGCATAGGCGATGTTCTCTTCGCGGAAGAACCAGCGCGGACCGAAGTAGCGCGCGCCGCGCTCACCGTCGCCCTGATTGCTTTCGATGCGCTCGGTCTCCACGTAGTCGCCCACCTCCAGATGCGGCAGTGTCGCGGTCGGCTTGCCTTCGACCAGCTCGGGCTCGAAGATCTGTCCGTTCTTCTTGATCACGCGCAAGTGCAGCCACAGTCCGCGCCGCAGCTCCTGCTCGGCCTGCTGGGTGATGGCCTCTGCGCTCTGGATCTGGACAATCTCGTGCTCGAGCATGCGGCTCGAGCCGTCGGAGTGCACCCAAACCGCCGAGTAATCGAGCACACGCGCCGCCGTACCGGGCAGCTTGGTGCCCGCCTTTTCGTAGGCGGCGATGATGGCGTGGGCGTCGTGGCGGTACGGCTCGAGCTCGGTGGCGCCTTCCACCAGGTCGAGCGCCTCTTCAATGACTTCCGTTTCGGCGCCGCTTTCCACGGCGCTGACCAGGGCGCGCACCAGCGCGTCGTTCTTGCCGGCCGCCAGCCCAGCATCGGCCAGCGCCAGTCGCGCCTGCTGGTTCTTCGGATTCTGTTTGATGGCGGCTTCGAGCTTGTTCCAGGTCTCGTGCTCGTTGCCGGCTCGCACCATCACGTCGAAAATGCGTTCGGTGATGTCCTTGCGCTCGGGATGTCGCGCGCCGATGCGCTTCAGCTCTGTGAGCGCCGCGGCGTAGTCGCGCCGGCTGAGGGCCCGGTTCAGCATCACCTCGCTGTCGGGGTTGAGCTTGCGCGCGCGCTCCGCCAGCTGGTCGGCCATGGCGCTGTCGCCGGCTGCGTCCAGCACCGGAATCGCTACCTCCAGCGCGTCGGCGTCGTCCGCAAAACGCGTGGCGAGCTCGCGCGCGGTCGCTGCATACGCCGCGTACCAGCCGAGCTCGTTGTAGAGGCGCGTCAGTGAGGCCAGGATTGCCGGCACCTGCGGAAATTCCTTGGCTAGCTGCTTGAGCACGCGAGCCCCTTCGGGTAGTCCGCTCTTTTCGGCCTCCCACAGCCCGAGGGACAGGCGGGCGGACCACAAACCCGGATCGCGAGCGGCGGCTCGCTCATTGAGCTGCCTCACCAGATCGCGGCGCTGGCTGTTTTCGTAGATGGGATCGCTGTCGCTGAAGCGTGCCGCGGTGCTCAGCGCAATCCCGGTGCCGCGCGCCGGGTCGGCCACCAGCGGCTCGATCAGCACCGAAGCCACGTCGGCGCCGCCGTCCTCGCCCGCCAGGCTGGCGGCGACGAAGCGCAGCAGATCGTCCTTGGGATCGCGCACGCCGGCTTTGCTCACCCAGCGCGTCAGCGTGTTCACCTCCAGGCGCTCTGGGGCGGCCAGCGTGTAGGGCTTGCTGCCGTCGACATCGGTCGTAAGGTCGAGCGGCTTGCCGTCACGGGCTTGCAGCCGAATCTCGATGCGAGGCTCGGTCACCTCGACCAGCACGCGATGCCGGCCCGAGCCCAGGGCGACGCCCGCTGCGACCTCCGTCCAGGTGCCCCAATCGCGCACGTCGTGGTCGAGCACCTTGCTGTCGTCGACCCAGATGCGCAGCGCACGCCCCGCCCAGATCAGGACCTCGGCCGGTTGGCTCAAGCTGAAGAAGGTCTCGGCGTAGTACACGCCGCCCGGGAGTGGCTCCTTGGCTTCGATGGTGCAGCCCGTGCGAGTCGTGACGCGCTGGCTCGGCGGCTCGCCTTGCCCCGCTTCCTTCGGGAAGCGCGCGGGCCACGGACCTGGCGCCTCGGCGGGGAACGAGCGCAGCAGATCCGCCGCCGAGTTACGGCCGAACGGCCCCGCCAGGCGAGCATCCTTCACGCAACCGTGCAGCTTCTGCGAGAGCGCGCTCAAATCCTTCTCGCCCTCCGCGTAGGACTCGGAGAGCGCCCAGTCCGCCAGCTCGGCGCGAGCGCGGAAACCTAGCTGCCCGGGGTCGCTGAGCGCCTGCTGCACGAACGGCTTCCAGCGCTGCCATAGCTGCGGATCGCTCGACCGAAACCCGATGGCCTGGCGTGCCGCGTACCAGCCGAAGAGCTCGGCGCGCGGATCCTCACTCTGGCGAGCGGCGCGTACGGCTCGCATCATGGCGTCCGGCGCTGGCCTCAGCCGGCCGTGTGAGAAGTCGTCCAGGCCGCGCGCCAGCTCGGCGAGCATGTCGCCCGCCTTCAGCCGATCGAGCTCCCGTCGCGCCTGCTTGGCGCGCTCGGGGTTGCCGTCGGGCGAAATCAGCTCACCCAAGAGCCAGCTGCCCGTCTGCTTCGGGTCGCGTCGGGCATTTTCGCGTAACTCCGCGACGCTTAGCGCCTTGGCGTCGCTTCCCCCGCGCGGTCCGCAAGCCACCAGCCACAGAGCGGCCAGCAGCAGCGCAGCGTATCGAAGGGCAGGCGCGATTAGCAAGCCGCTCCTCATGGCTTCACCAGCAGGCGCGGGCTGAACGCCGAATCGGCGTCCTCACAGAAGCGCTTCCAGGCCGCGTAATCGGCGGGCTCGACGCGCGACACCAAGACCCGTAGCTTGCTCCTGACGATGACCTCGCCCTTCTGCTGCTCGACCTTCACCGAATACGAACCGAAAGGCGTAGTGGTCGCGCGATTTTCTGGCGACGCCATGACTTTCGCGCCGGCCGGTAGCTTGATGCGGTAAACGTCGTCGAGCGTCGTGAAGGCGATCAGCTCCACCGGCAGCTTGCGCTGGGAGAGCGAGGCGAAGTTCGGCGTGAGCCGGAAGCCACTGGTGACTGGCATGCTCAGCAAGTCGCCCTCATTGCGCGCAAACCCCGGTGCCTGCGCCTTGATCTTGATCTTCACCGGCTCTTCGTTGTTCGAAAGATTCGAGGTGACGAGCCCCTGCGGCCCATCGCTAATGGCGATGCCTGGGAAATCTCCGCCCAGATCGCGCGTCATGCGCTCGCGCCGCGTGGCTTCGGCGCCGTACGCGTCGCGCCAGGACGCCGAGTTGTAGCCGCCGGTCTGGTACTCGATGTCGAGCTTGGCGGCGCCTTTGGCATCGAGATCCACGACTAGCTCGCGCCGCACGAAGTTCTTGTCTGGGTCAGCGTCGGGAATGCGGGTGAGCT
Source organism: Polyangiaceae bacterium (assembly GCA_035281385.1). Lineage (GTDB taxonomy): Bacteria > Myxococcota_A > Polyangia > Polyangiales > Polyangiaceae > PMG-095. The sequence goes on along the minus strand of DATEDZ010000028.1, from coordinate 53,077 downwards.
TGGCTTTGCCCTCGTTGACGTGCAGCACCACCGCGCCCACGTCCATCTTGGGCAGCTCGTAGATGCCGGTGTGCTCGGCGGTGCCGTCGAGGTAGAGGTTCAGTGAAGGCACGTAAGCGATGGCGTGGTCGAAGGGGGCAAAGCTCGAAATCTTCGAGCGAAAGTCGCCACGCATGCGGGTGCGCGTGACGACGATCGTCGACGGGATCCCGATCTCCTTGAGCAGCGTCACGATCACGGTCGCCTTGTCCTTGCAGTCCCCCCAGCCGCGCGCCACCGTCTGCACGCAGCGCCGCGGCTTGTAACCGTAGATGCCGAACTCGAGCGCCACGTAACGCGTGTTCTCGATCACCCACTTGTAAACGGCCTTGACCTTGTCGAGCTCCGTGGTCCTGCCCTCGGTGATCTTCTTGGCCAGCTTACGCGTCTCTTCGTCCAGGTCGAACTGATCCTTGATCAGGCCCCAGTACCAGCGCCCCAGGTCGTCCCAATTCTTGTAGGTCGAGACGTGCACCGAGCCGAGCACTTCCGGCCAGGGCGGCATGGCGGGCTCCGGATTGAGCGCCGCGATCTCCTTGGCGGCGAAGCGATAGATGCGCTGGTTGCCGGCGACGCTGCTTACCTGGGTGAGCCCTGGGATGTTCTGATCAAAGTAGAAGGTGCGATCCTTGGGCGTGATCAGCACGTACTCGGCATTCTGGACCGGCTCGCCACCCTGCAGCGGCACGATTTCTCCGAAGTAGTTGCCGAACTCGTTGCGCGGCGTGACGTCGTCGACGCGATAACGCAGCTCGACCACGTCGCCCGGCTCGAGCCGCGGAAACTGCACGTAAAAGGTGCGCGCCGACGTGTACATCGAAATCGAGGGATCGTCGGCCGAGCCCTCGCCGTATTCGACGGCCTCGTCGATCTTGCCGTCAGCGCGATACACTTTGGCGCCGCGCAGCTGAACCACCTGGCGATCCGCCTCGTAGGCGAAGCCGTATTGACGTCCAGCGGCGGCCGCCGGCTCGGTCAACGGCTGGAACACTACTTGCCGGAACTGGCTCGAAAGGCCGTTGTCGAAAACGGTCGTGACCGTGAGATCGCGCAGCGTGCGCCGCGGCTGTCCCGACGCTACGGCGAAGCGCTGCTTCAAGAACTTGTCCGAGCTCCAGGCGTAAGCTTCGTCGGGTCGCGGCTTGGCCGGCTCGAGGTGCTCGACGTACTCACGCACGTCGCGATCCTGCGGACGAATGCGCAGGATCTCGCGTAGGCTGAGCAGCTGCTCGTCGCGTCGTCCCAGCTCTCCTTGCAGCTCCGAAAGCGCGCGCAGCGTGCCGACGTCTTCGGGCGCCAGCTCCAGCGAACGCTTGTAGGTGGCGCTGGCGCGCGCGGCTTGACCGAGCGAGCGGTAGGCGCGCGCCGCGACGCCGAGCGCCCATTGGTTTCCGTTGTAAGCTTGCAGCAGGCGCTCCACCCAGCGCTCGGCCTCCGCGCGATTGCGGCGCGCGATGGCCAGCTCGATCATCGCCGTCAGGTAGTTACCGTCGTCGAAACGGCGCATGGCGTAGCGCTCTTCGGCCTCGGAGGCATCGGCAGCGCGGCCCAGCAGGCGCAGCTGGCTCGCGTACATGTTGAGCAGATTCACCGAGCCGGGCGCGCGCCGAACCGCGTGCTCGAGCACGCCCAGCGCGGTGCGGGGCAGCCCCGCCATGTTGTAGAGCTCGACGCGCCCTGCCAGCGCCAAGACATCATCGGGATCCTCCGCCAGGACGCGATCGAAAATCGCCGAGGCGTCGCGCCAATTGGGACTGTTGCGGCGATGCACGGCCCGCGCGTTGAGCAGATCCTTCGGAACCTTGCGCGACTTTGCCGCGAGCGCCTCGGCCTTGAGCAGCCATTCGTGCTGCTTGTTGCGGTCTTCCGCCAGCCGGCTCGCGAGCAAATAGCGTTCGATGGTCGGCTCGGCGTCGGCCGCCCGCTGCGACAGATCGCGCGCCGTGTGTAGCGCCGGGTCGTCGCCATCGGTGTCGGCCAGGTAGCGCGCATAGGCCTCGAGATCTCGCGCCTTCGGCTTCTTGACGGAGGTCAGCTCTTCGAAGAGCGGTACGGGTCCGAGCGGCTTCTTCTTGGCGGCCTTGGCGTTCTTCTCGTTCTTCTCGTTCTCTGGCTTGGCGTTCTTGGCCGTCGCGGCCAACCGCTCCGCGGCCTTCTTGCTATCGGCGATATCGATGGATGTCACCAGGCGCGCGTCGGGCGCCCCGTCGGCACCGGCGAGCCGCACCGACAGCTCCGGCGCCTGGTCGTCACCGCACACCTTCAGCAGCAGGGGGTTCGGTCCGGGATGCAGCGTCAGCTCGACGCCAGCGCGGTCGAAGTCGTGACCGCGATAGGCGACATCCGAGAGGCTCAGCTCGCCGTTCCAAAACAGCTTGAACGCGCCACCGGCCCCAACATAAGCGCGGATCGGGCGCGCTGCCTGGCTGAGCTTGTCGTCACGAACGAAGCTGAGCGCGTAGATGCACACCTTGGTTTCCGGCCTGACGAGCGAGGCCGCGTCGAGCCAGCCGAACGGGAAGGCGTTCGTGATGGCACGATAACGGACAGGGCGCTCCTTCCCGCTGTAGGCGCGGCCCGGCGTGATAGGAGCCTCGAGCTCTGCTTCGGGCTCGAAGACTTGCTCGAGGCCGGCTTTGCCCTCGTTGTCGAACGGTCCGACGACCAGGAAGTTGCGGATGTAGCCAAGCTCACCCACGCGCAGCGTCGCCGCCTTTTGATCGCCGCGTCGCGCACGCGAGAACGCGGCCAGCACACCTGCGTAGGCTCGCGCGTCCGCCCCGAGCTTGGCGCTGTTGGCAGCGCTGCGCAGCGCCTCTTCGATATGCTCCGCCTCGGCGCGGTCCCACAGGCCCCAGATGCGGTCGACGGCAGCGTAAGCTTCCGGGCCCTGCGCGCGGTCGAGCGTGTCCATGGCGCGCAGCAGCTCGGGATGAAAGACTCCCGGAACCGCGTCGGCCTCCGGGCTTGCGCTGGTTAGTAGTAGAGCGGCGAGCAGCGAGCTCAGAAAACGTCTCATGCGGGACCGCCGGCGTGTCCTACCGCGACTCATGGTGGGGGAACCGAGCGTACGGGCTCGGGACGTGGAGCGCACGTCTCCTTCCACTTAGCCTAGAAGGCGCGGGTTAGGATTGGGGTGTGTTAGGGGTTAGTCACGCCAAGACGGCCGAAGGCCTGAACAGACGGTCGCCCAAACTGATTCACGGGCCGGGCGAGGGTTGTGAGAGCTTCTTGCTGACGGCGGCGCGGTCATATACAAGTGGTGACTCAGGTTTTTTAGGTTCGATAGCTCGAGCTCGAGGCGCTGATGGTCAATCCGCAGATGGTGATGTACGAGGAGGAGTTCAACCAGATCCAAGCGGTCGTGGACCGTCTGGTTCGGGAAGCGAACGCCAAGGTCGTCTTCATCGTCGACAAGAACGGCCAGCTCATCGCCGCCAGCGGTGAGGTGGACAATATCGACACGACGTCCTTGGCGTCATTGACCGCCGGCAATATTGCCGCGACGGGCGGTATCGCCAAGCTCCTCCGTGAGAACGAGTTCGCGACTCAGTTCCACGAGGGTGAGAAGGCCAACATTCACATCCAGCTCGTGGGTAACCGCGTGATTCTGGTCGTGATCTTCGACTCCAAGAGTAGCTTGGGCCTGGTTCGCTTGCGTGTTCGCAAGTCGAGCGAGGAGCTGAACCGCATCTTCGAAGCGCTCCTCAGCAAGGTACAGGAGCCCGGCGGTGATTCGCCGTTCGCCGAGATTACGGACGAAGATATCGACAATCTTTTCAACGATTGAGGAAACCGGGCGATGAGCTTCATCAATTACATGGCCCGGGAGATCAACTGTAAGATCGTCTACTATGGGCCTGGTCTTTGCGGCAAGACCACCAATCTTCAGTACATCTACGAGCGCACCAATCCGGACGCCAAGGGCAAGATGATCAGCCTGGCGACCGAGACCGAACGCACGCTGTTCTTCGACTTTCTGCCGCTCTCGCTCGGTGAGATCCGCGGCTTCAAGACCCGCTTCCACCTGTACACGGTGCCGGGCCAGGTGTTCTACGACGCCAGCCGCAAGCTCATCCTCAAAGGCGTGGACGGCGTGATTTTCGTCGCTGATTCGCAGATGGAACGTTTGGAAGCGAATCAAGAGAGCGTCGAGAACCTACGCACCAACTTGGCCGAGCAAGGCTACTCGCTCGAAAAGATTCCGTACGTCATCCAGTACAACAAACGCGACCTGCCGAACGTCGTTGCGGTGGAAGAGCTGCGGCCGCTCATCAATCCGATGAACGTGCCGGACTACGAGGCGAACGCGCGCGCCGGCGTCGGCGTTTTCGATACGCTCAAGGCCGTGAGCAAGCTGGTCTTGAACGAGCTGAAGCGCGGCGGGTGACGCCGTCTCGTGGGCCGGCGGGCCCCGATCCCCGCCTCCGGCGTCGGTCCGAGAAAGCGGCGGAGCCGCTCACGTTGCGCAAGCTCGAGGAGCTGGCGCTCAGCTACTTGAATCGCTTCGACTGCACGTCGCAGAAGCTCAAGCAGCATCTGCGAGGTCGTGCGCGCCAGCTGGGTGGCGGCGGCGAGGCCGATGCCTGGATCTCGCAGATCATCCAGCGCTACCAGGCTTCCGGCCTGCTCGACGACGCGCGCTTCGCCAAGAACTTCGCGTCGCAGCTCGCCGCGCGCGGCAAATCGGCGCGCGCCATCTCGCAGAATCTCGCCGTGCGCGGTGTCCCGAGCGACGTGGCGGGCGAGCTCATGACCGCCCGCAAACGAGGCGAGCCCGGCGCCGAGCTGGAAGCGGCCATCGCCTACGTTCGCAAACGCCGGCTGGGTCCCCACCGAAGCCCAGAAAAGCGTGAGGAGTACCGGCACAAGGACTTGGCGTCCCTGGCGCGCCAGGGCTTCAGCTTCGATATCGCCAAGCAGGCGCTCGGCTCCGGCGCCAGCAGCGACGACGAGTTTTGAAGCGCCTTGGAAGGAGTTTCAGCTTGGGCGTGCTCAACCGCGGTCGAGCCCGTCTGAGGCTCGCCCGTCTCAAAAGGGATCGGGGATCTGAGCGAGCTGCCAGAGCTCGACGAACTTTTCCCGAACCCAGGGGTGCAGCTTCTCCGCGAAACTGACAGCCAGCCCGGCGCTTTTGATCAGCTCTTGAATGTCGACCAGGTCCTTGCCTCGATGCGACGCGACCATGCCTGAAGCAAGCTTCAGCTCGACGTAGCGCTCGACCGGAAACAGCGCGAACTTTTCACCGCGGAGCGCGACTTCGGCGGGATCAGGAAAGGCGATGGGTTTCGGTTTGTCATCACCTGGAAAGCGGCCCGTGCTCAGAACGTCCACGTTCACACCGTGTTCGATGTCCAGGAGCTTGCCGGTTCCCGCGACGCGCTCGGTATAGCCGTTGCCGACGTACTTGAGCTTGAATGCCTGAAGGTGCTCCTCGCGCATTACTAGGTCGACATCGACCGTGACGCGCCGGTGCCCATACTCATTGAGCGCCATGGCCCCGATGATGGCGTAGGGCAGGCCTTCCGTTTCGAGAATGGCCGTCAGTTTGTAAAGCGCGAGTTGCGCCTCGGCTTGTCCCATGAAAAACCTCCCACAATAGTCCAAGCCCTGCACGAAGCGAGCTTGGGCCTCGGGGCTGAGCGGCCCTGCCCCCCAAGCCTGAGTGCCACCAAAGGCGCCATGTGCCCGAGACCGCGTCACGACCTTCAAGCTACCACGGCCGCAGAGGATGCGCCGGCTGGGGCAACCCTACTCCTCGCCGCCATGGATGCGGGCGCGCACTGCTGCCTTCCCCCAGCCAGCTTACCTACGCGCGCTCTCAAAGTCAGGAGGGGACGGGCCGCTGCTCGGCGCGTTGGGTCCGCCCCCCCGAGCTGACGACTACGGCGTGATGATGCGATAGCTGGACACGATCGAGTTGCCCGAGCTGGTGACGTTCGGGATGTCGCAGCGCGTGTAAACGGCATAGCCACCGACGCCCGGGCTGAATTCCATGTTGTCCATCGCCACGCTATTGCCCGAGGTCACATCGGACGCCGACCATAGCACGTTGCCGAAGATATCCGTCAGCCTGACTGTGCACTGAACGTTGCTCGGCGTACTGCGGTCGTAGACGATGATAGAGACTCTGTTGATTATGGTCTCTATCGGCGTGCTGCCGCCACAATTGACCGTCCCGAAGGGGCCGCCACCGGTACCGTTGTTGAAGGCGCCGAATTGGTTGTAGTCGATCTTGCTCACGTCACCGGGCAGCGGATTGCACAAGCTGCCGTGGTAGACGATGTCAGCGCCCGAAGCGCCGGCCGCCATCGTCAAGAACGCGCACAGCATGGTCGATGATGCGAATCTCGTGATGTTCATGATGGTTTCCTCCAATGTTACGAATGTCAGCTCACACGACCGACGATGACGCAGCAGTCCGCCATGGACCGAGCGATCGTCAGAAGGTCAGGTGTCTCGCGAGCGCGACGCTCGCGGGGTTACTGCGCGAGGTGCGCGGTGTCGCTGCCGGTGAGCTGCTGCAAGTTGTGCCCTCGCCGGATCACGTAGAGTGTTGCCTTCGGCGGAGTCGACTCCAGGTCATACCGATAGAACGTGCCTTGATCGAAGGGGGGTGCCTCGGACAAGGCAGGTCCCAGCCGCTGCATGTCTTCTTCGGACTGTTGACTCAGCACGATGCGGCAGACGGTGCTGGCGCAGGTCGACTCCAACACACTCGCGCCTGGTAGGTTGGCAGCAAGAGTTTGGCCAGCTTTGCCGAGCGAGTCGTTCGCCCACTGCACGTCGCGCGGCTCCGTGAGCAGCCTTCGATCCAGGGATTCAGCCGTGGCCTGGGCGTGCCGTTCGATGCGTTCGAGCTTCATTTCCGTGGTTTCTTCGGCCGATTCGGTACCCGGTGCCGCTTGTGCGATGCTGATGGTCGCCACGGGGTCCGGCTGACTGAGCACCATCTGCCGCGGCTCGCGAGCCTGCAGCTTCTCCAAATCCGCGCGCAGACTACGCACCTCCGCGACGAGTGGCGCCTCAGCCGGACGCGATTTGCCGGAAGCGAGCGGAAACAGCCCGCGCCCCCAAATGCCTGCGGCCACCACGCCAGCGACGCCCGACCCTACCGCGACAATCACAATCGGCTTCATGACGTGGCACGCTAGCATTCGTCTTCGCTGCCAGTTCGTTAATTCGTCGTCAAGGCGGGCGGCGTGACAATGGCTTGTAGACGGTCATCGTCGTCAGCATCATGCCCTTGCCGCGTTGGCTCTGCAGCACCCAGCGCTCGTCGCCGAGCTTCCTCCGTACTTGCATGGCATGCATCCTGAGTAGCGACGAGTCATGACCGCTGCTCTCGCGCGCCAAGGCTTTCCACAGTGCTTCACGTGGGACCCACTGATCTTTGCGTTCGAGCAGCGCTTCCACGAGCGCGTACTCGCTCGGAGACAACTGAACGGCAGTGCTTCCCACGCGCAAGGTGCGTGAGCTTGCCGAAAGCGCGATGGCTTGTGCTCCTCCTTGCGCTGGAAATGTCCCCGATTCGCGCAACCGGAGCAGGGCGCGCAGTCGGGCTTCGAAGAGCGCTCGATCGGCGGGGAATGCGCAGAAAGCGTTGGCGCCAGCCGCCAGAGCTTCGAGCTCCGCGCCACTTCGTGCGCTCACCGCCAAGATGGGTGTCGCGCCGTACCGCATTCTAGCTGCGCTGACGGAAGGCACCCAATCGCAACCTCGCGCCAACACCAGCACGCTCGGCGGCTCGTTGCGCGCTTCATTCGTCAGTTCTCGATCGATAGTCTCGAGAGCGCCCAGCCTGGACCAGACAATCGTGGAGGCCGCGAACGCTTGGATCAACCGGCGCACCGTCGGCGCGTCAGTTCCTTGGATGCGAACTCGCTCTCCCGACGTCAAACATAGTATTCCGATCAGCTCCGGCGAGCCGACGGCTTCCGTAAAACTGGCCCCGCCCTGCTTCGTCATTCTCCTCCTCTCAAAACTGCGTTTCGAGATCATGATCCGTTCCTTCGCACGCCGAGTGACGAGTGGCAGGCCACCGGCAAGAACCAGACCAGAGCATTTTCATCCTCGAACGACTCACCAGCTCATCGTGCCGGCAGCTTTCAACGCTGCCATGCAGCGATTGGCAGGATGCTTCCCCGGCCACAGCCGCACGAGCGTCGTCGAATGTTCGCGAACGTTCGCGAACAGCCGGCGGTCACGGTCACGCTCACGATTGCCGCGCTCACCGCCTTCAACGTCCGACTTTGTCAGGTTCGGGTGAAGCCAGGACGGGCGGCGCTGCTCCGCGGGCCTTCTGCCGCCCGCGCTGGCAGCACTGGCAGAGAAAGCAAAGCGCGACCAGCGGCACTGCGCGGACACCACCGCGGCCCCCGAATCTGCGCTATGACCCCGTTGCTCATGATCCTGCCGGCTATCAATGCCACGCTCAACGCCACCGCGCTCGTGCTCTTGCTCGTTGGCTACTACTTCATCCGCCAAAAGAACGTGCAGGCTCACAAGCGAGCGATGCTGAGCGCGTTCGCCGTTTCGACGCTGTTCTTGACCTTCTACCTGATTCACCACGCCCAGGTTGGCTCGGTGGTGTACGCCGGCCCGCCCTCGCTCAAGGTGCTCTATTACGCCATCTTGATCCCGCACGTTCCGCTCGCCGCGGCCGTCGTGCCGATGGCCATCGTCACCATCCGTCGCGGGCTCCGCAACGACGTCGAAAGGCACCGCCCGCTCGCCCGCGCGCTGTTCAAGGTCTGGGTGTTCGTTTCGGTCAGCGGGGTGATCATCTACTTCATGCTCTATCAGCTCGAGCCTGCCAGCTCGGCAGCCTCGGTTTTGTGGCAGCAGTTGCCGGAGGCCGATGGCCCTCGCCGGGGCCGGCAATAGAAGAAGAGCGCATCACCACTTATCTAAGACCGGACCCGAAGTTCACCAAAGCCCATAACTCTGTTAGCTTGATAGTACTGGCCGCGGTCCGGCACTCAGGTTCGCGGATCCGGAGGGTTCGAATGTCTCCTACTCGTCTTGCTTGTCTAGCTGTTGGCCTCGCTGGGTGCCTGGCCGTAACCGTTGCCGCTCTCGGTGCCGCCCACGCTCAAAGCACGGTCGAGAGTCCGAGCAAAGCCGACCGCGCCGCGGCGCGGGACGCCTACGACGAGGGAACGCAGGCCTTCGAAAAGGGCGACTACGTGACGGCCCTGGATCACTTCGTCAAAGCCAACGCGATCATTCCCAGCGTGCAGGCGATGTTCTGGATCGCGCGCGCACAGGACAAGGCCGGCAAAACCGACGCCGCCATCGAGGCTTACGACGCGGTCGTGGCGCGGGCCGACTTCTCCAAGCTGAGCGAGGACAAGCAAACCACGGTCAAGGATCGCCTTGCCGCGCTGAAGAAGCAGAAGGAACCGCCGCCTGCTGCTCAGCCGCCGCCTGCTGCCGAGCCTCCCCCCGAGGCTCCTCCGCCCGAGCCCGCCCCGGCGCCGGTCGTCGAAACGACGCCCATGGAGCCCATGCCGCTGCCGACGCTGCATGACGACTCGGAGGACGTGTTGCCGCAGCGCAACACCGCGGAGCTCGGCATCATGGGTGGAGCGCTGTTCGTGGCTGGCTCCAACAACCTGGCCCGAGGACGCAAGACGCCAAGCGAGTACGACATTCCGGTGTGGGAGCTCGGCGCGCGCGCCACCTTCTTTCCGGAGAAGGTTTTCGGTGTCGAGGCTGAATATGCTCACGGTTTCGGCAAGGTCAAAGGCGACGATGGCGGCGCCAACTTCGACGTGGTGCGCGGCCATCTGATCGGGCAACTGCCAAGCTCACGCGCGGTGCCTTTCGCGCTGCTGGGCGCCGGCGTTCTGCGCGCGAAGTCGGATGCCAGCAGCCGGGATGTGGACTTCCTGTTCCAGGCGGGTATCGGTCTGAAGGTCATGGCGACCAAGATCTTGGTGCCGCGCCTCGATGCCCGAGTCGGGTTGACGCAGAAGAAGGGTGGCGGCTTCGCCGACGGCGTGGTGTTTCATCCCGAGGTGCTGCTCGGGTTGAGCTTCGTGCTCGGTCGCTAGCCGCGCTGCGCCGCGCTAATGCCCGGGCGTTGTTGACGTCGGCGTAGCAGCGCTAGAGCGCCTAGTAGCATGGCAGAGCCAGCGACGCCGCCGGTGGTCGGCACGCTCCGGCAGCCGCAGCCCGCCGGGTCCGACGGCTGCGTCGGTGCTGCCGCATCGTTCGGGCCGCCAGCGCTGGGTGTGACCGAGCCGGATCCGCCGGCAGGCACGGCCATGCTGCCCGCGCTCGAAGGATTACTGCCGGCGTTGCCGGTGGGGGCTCCTCCCGTGCCCGCAGCCGGTGCTCCTGCGGAGCCCGCGCCCGCACCCGCGATACCGCCGGCGCCTCCCGAGCCACCGATCGGCGGCTCATCCAAATCTTGCGCGAGCGTCTTGACGTGGTTGCCGACGAACTCCGCGAGGTGGCCGCGTCCGTCGGCCGTCAGGTGGGTGTCGTCTTGAAACAGCGTGGTCTTGCCCAGAAATTCGGTCCAAAGATCGATAGTGGGCAGCTGATGCTGGGCTGCTGCTGCCACCGTGTACTCCTTGATCTGCGTGATCACGTCGGCCTTATCCGCACCGCCTGGGGGTAGCGGCGTGGCCAGCGCCACGAGCGGCTTGCTCCCAATCGCTTGCAACGCCGCGATCAGCGCGTCGAAGTCGGTCGGAAACTGGGTCACCGGGACCATCGACAGGCGGTCGTGCTCGCCGAACGGCCCGAGCACGACGATGCGCGGCATGAACGCGCTGAGCAGCGTAAGCTCCTCGCTCTTCAGATACGTCTTCGGATTTTCGAGCGCATGATCGAGGATGCTGGCCTGCGGATGCCCAAAGTTGCCGATGGTGAAGCTCGAGCCGCCGCCCTCCAAGAAGCCGCCGCCGTGCGGTGCCATCTTGTCGGTCGCCACGAAGTCGGCGTCGAGCAGCATGCCCATCAAGAACGGATACTCGGGATCGTTTTCGCGATGCAGGCTGTGAGTCGTTTGCTCGCCCGCGCAGGCGACCTTCACCTGGCCCTGAGCCAAACCGGGCGCGCTCAGCGCAAACGCGAGCACCGCGCACCAACTGACCCATCTCGAGCGCTTCATGAGAACACCAACGAGCCTACAGGATGGCGAGTCAATGCCGTGGGGCCGCTCGCCGCTTTCCCAAAAAGCTGGCAGCTTACTGCCTCACCTGGCTCAGAAGCTCGACAGGGCCTGTACCGAGAGTACACGCGATGTTCGATTCAGCCGTCGCGCGGCTCGTGCGGAGTCGGCAGGATCAGCTGATAAAAGGCCAAATCTAGCCAGCGCCCGAACTTGAAGCCCGCCTGCTGGATGGTGCCGGCATGGGCAAAACCGAGCTTCACGTGGAAGGCGATGCTCTCGGCGTTGACCGCGTCGATGCCGCCGATCAGCACGTGGTACTGCTGCTCTTGGGCGGTCTTGATCAGCTGCTGCATCAGGGCTTGGCCCACGCCGCGGCCGCGCGCGCCGCGCTCGACGTACACGGAGTGCTCGACGGAATACTTGTAGGCCGGCCAGGCTCGAAAGCTGCCGTAGGTGGCAAAGCCCAGCAGCGGGCCCTGCGCATCGATGGCACCCCACACCGGGAAGCCCCCCAGCGCCTTCTGCTCGAACCAGCCGTTCATGCTGTCTGGCTCGCGCGGCACGTAGTCATAGAGTGCCGTCGAATTGACGATGGCATCGTTCAAGATGCTCAAGATGGCGGGGCCGTGCTCGCGCAGGTTGCACTCGACGAGCTTCATCACCCGTCACGCTAGCATTCAGCGCTCCCAGGTTTTCACGGTTGGGCTCGCCTGCGTCAGAGGCCTGGATTGGGATGGGCTAGCTGAGGCGTGTGACGCACGCCACTCCGATCACGGCCCAACGGACGAATTCGAGCAGCGCTACGTGGAGCACTGCTCGCGCAACATGGCGGCAACGTGACGCGCGCGGCCGGGGCAGGGTCGCAGCCACGGGCGAAGATTCCAACGGGCATGTCGCGAGGCGGATACCCCGGCGCAGCTCGGGGCCGGTCGTAACGTGACATTCATTTTTCACTGATCGGTTCTTGGAGCAGTTGGCCACGAAAGGGAACATACCGACATGTCTTCAAAACGACCCTTGAACCGTAAACAGTTCCTGGCCCTCACCCTTTCGACCGTCGCTGCCAGCACGCTTGCTGCGTGCGGCGAGGAGACTCCCGAACCCGCTGGTGGAAGCGGTAACGGCACTGGCGGCACGCCCCCGGCGGGCGGTACGCCCGGGACGTCGGGTAGCCCCGCGACGGGTGGGTCGAGCACTGGCGGCGGCGGCTCGCCGAGCGCTGCCGGTACGGGTGGCGGCGGCTCCGGCGCCGGAGGCGGCGGCTCGGGCGGCATGAGCGGCGGCTCCGGTGGCGCCGGCGGCGGCGCTGGTGGCGGCGGCGCCGGCGGTGCCGGTGGCGGCATGTGCAACGGCGACATCACGGTGATGAGCTCGGGCCAGCATATGCACTCGTTGACTGTCACGATGGCGCAGATCACTGCTGGTACGGAGGTGACGATCATGAGCGGCATGGGCGGCACGGGCAACCACACGCACGCCGTGAAGATCACTGCGGCCGACTTCACCGCCCTCAAGGCGGGTATGGAAGTGGTGAAGAAGTCGTGCTTCGGCGGCGACCACGAGTACGTCCTCAAGTGCGGGGGCGGTGGCAAGGTGCCGGGCGCCCCGACGTGCAACGACGAGTGCGGTGGCAACATGCCGGGTTCTGCCTGCTAAGGGCATCGGCAGAAGCGCATCTGCACAATCCTGGCGGGCTCGAAAAATCTGACGCTGAGCCCGCCAGCGAAGTCGAGGTATCCTCGTCGCCATGAACTACGAGATGCGGGCCAAGGTCTCGGCGCTCCTCGAAGCGGTGGTGGCCGCCGACGGTGTGATCCGTCCCGAGGAGCGGGCCTTCGTGCGCAAGGCAGCCACTCGCTACAAGCTGCCCGAGCCCGACGCACCCCTCAGCCTGCGCAATATCGGGAGCGCCACCGAGGTGCTGCGCGCGCTCGATCCCTCGGCTCAAGCCCGTGTTTTGGCGCTGCTGGTCGACGCCGCCGCCATCGATCGCGACTTGGACCCGCGTGAGCACGCGCTGCTGCTCGCCGCTGCTGCGTCCCTGGGCATCGAAGCCACGGCGCTCGAAGCGCGCATCCTACAGCGGCTCAAAGCCCCGCCTGCCTGAGCCCGCGCCTTGGGCTTCGGTCGCGTCAATGGCGAGGAACTTTCGCGCCTTCAGCTGACGCCAGGCACCGCGCGTCAAAGCGCGCCGCGTGGCACCGGCGCGGCGCAGCAGCGCACCGTGATCCAGCAGCAGCACACCCAGCGCGGCGGTCAGAATCGCCAGCATCTGGACGCGCAGCAGCCAGCGGTACGGCGTCCGCCAAAATGCGGGCTGCCGGGCAATGGCGAGCTCGAAGAAGGCTGCCTGAAAGTCCAGATGCCGCGACTCTTCGCTCGCGATGCGGCGTAGCGCTGTCGCGAGCGCGGGGCTGCCGAGACCGTCGGCGAGCGCACGGTAATAGACGATGCCAATGACCTCGGCGATGGCCAGCGTCATCATCTTCGTGCGGAGCCCGAGCAGCCGGCGGCATGCCGTGAAGGCGCCGTTCGTCCAATGGGTCCGTTGTAGCTCGCCACCGAGCGCGCCGATGATCGAGGCCAGCTCGCGCGCATGGCGCCACTCCTCCTCGACGTACAGCTGCACCGAGCGCCGGGCTTTCGGATCCAGCGCGGGGTCGGGATGGGTCTCGATCTCCGCGTGGATCCGGCCGCCGGCCGATTCACCGAGCTGAAAGCGCCCGAGCGAGCGCGAAAGCGGAGCCCGGAGCGCCTCGGGCAGCTCAGCGCACAGACTGGCAGCAGGCGCGCAGTCCTTTCGAATGTTCCCCTCGAAGTAGCCGAGCCAAATGGTTCCGAACATCAGCGTTCCTCCTTCGTTCAAGGAACGCATGGGCACGCGCAGCGCTTGGGGAGCGGCCGTGGAGACCTCGTGGAGGTTCTGTGGCCAGCGCGGCTTGCGCGGGCGCTAGCGCAGGCCGGCCTAGTTCGCGGCGACGCGGGCGCGGCGGGTGCGGTTCTTGGCCTTCACCTTCGCGCGATGCCGGTTCGAACGCTTGCGGTCGGTCTTGCGGGGCTTCTTGACGGGCAAGTACATGAGGGCCGCGGTATCTAGGCTGAACCACGCCTGCGGGCAAGTCGGGAGCCTTTTCCGCGAACTACGCGCCGACGGTATCCATTCGACTTCGCTGCTGATTATTGGACTGAGGGCACGGTTCCGTCCACGGCAAGTGGTTGGCGGACGCTCACGTCTCGTTTGCGCCAGATGCGTTTACTATTCCTGGTCTCTGGAGACTCTACTAAAAGAGTAAACCACTTCACGATTAGGCCCGGCGAATTCCGCCGCGACGAAACGCAAGTCCCGAAGGAACGACAAGCGACTCATGTAGGTCGCTCATAGGGAGGTGGAGCTTGGTTCGATCTAACTGTCGTTGGCTGTTGGATGTTCTTGTGGGGGCGACGATCGTCGCCGCCGGCGTCCCGAGTTGCGCGAACACGAACACCAAGAGAGAGAGCGGTGCGGAGGCGCTTCCTGCGCCGTTGAAGTTGAATCCGACCGCGCTCGAAGTCGGCGCAGCGCCGTCAGGTGCGCTATCCATGTTCCAGGGCGCGCGCTGGTCAGCGGCGCCGCCAGAAGCCTGGGCTCTGTTCGATCGCGACACGGCTACGGGCTTCACGCCGAAGCTCGACGGCGAGGGCGTCCTCATCCTGCGCGTGAGCCTCGACGGGCCGTCGGCGATCACGCACATCAAGGTCTTCGGTCCAAGCCCGTACGTTCTCGACGTCCTTGCCGACGGCGATGCGGTAGGCCCGCTCGAAAGCATCGATCTGTCACGGTTGAAACCGGGCTGGAACGTCCTGCCCGTCAGCAAGGCCGCAGAGCCCGAGACTATTGCGGCGGCGCTCGAGCTCCATTTCAAGGCCAAAGCTCCGCCGGGCGCGGCGGCCGCCCCGCCTATCACCGATCTCGAGCTCTGGTCGGTTCGTCAGGGCTCGTT
Organism: Polyangiaceae bacterium; assembly: GCA_035281385.1. Classification (GTDB taxonomy): domain Bacteria; phylum Myxococcota_A; class Polyangia; order Polyangiales; family Polyangiaceae; genus PMG-095. The sequence continues at coordinate 37,930 of DATEDZ010000028.1, read as the reverse complement.
GCCTCGAGTTTCGACGGACTCGCTGCGAGACCTGCTCGAAGCGCCCGACGGCACGCTGCCCGCGCACGTCACGGCTTGGACCGCTACGCCCGCCATGGCGACGCTTGAGGCCGACGAGGAGACGATCCAGGCGCCCTGCGCCGCCTTCACGTTCACCATGAGTCGGCCGCCAGCCCTCTACCGCTCGGCATGGCTCGCGTTTCACGGCAAAGGACTGTTTCGCGCATTCGCAGTGACCCGCGCCCTGAACAACGCGCCGAAGAAACCTGGTCACTGGCTCGCCTCGGACGAGCCGGGGCCAGAGCTGTTCGTCGAGCCGGTGGATCCGGAGCAGCTCCGATTCGGCGAAAACCGCTACGAGGTGTGCCTGCCGAGCGATGCGGTCGGTAAGGTCGACATTTCCGACGTTCGCTTCTTCGGTGAGCTCGAGCACGGCACCAACGCCGTCGAAGCGGTGGCGATCGGCCTGGTCGGCGCGACGCCAACCCTCGGCGCTTCGAGCCTGCTCGATCCGGCTTCCACTGAGAGCCACACGATCGAACCCGGCGAGCGCGCGTTGGTAGTCTTCGAGCGCTGGGTCAGCCCCGACGGCATCATCATCGGCTCGAACAGGATGAAATGGTCCGTGGAGTGCCTCGATGAAACGGGAAAGGGCGCGCCGCTGCCGCTCGACGAGGCCGGTTCGGAAGGAGACTCTCAATTGCTCGTGGCACGCCACTCGGAGGGCGAGCGTGTGTGCGCGGGCCTGTCGCTGTCGCCATCGGGATCTGCGAAGGTCAAGTATCTGTCGGTGGTGGGGTCGGGCGCGCGCCAGCGCCTGGACTGGCCACACATCGTGCTCGCGTCGCCGCCCGAGCATTTTGGCCTCGCCGCCTGGGTCGACGGCTGGGCCAGCGCGCCGACGAAGCTCGGGGGCACGGTCCACGTCGACGTCGACAGCGCCGACGCAGGCACCGAAGCAGGCGCATTTGCGCAGGTCATCAGCCGCAGTGGCGATCCCAACGTTGCCTGGCCGGTCACGTTGACGGCGCACTATGGCGACCAGTCGACCTTCAGCCGGAGATTCGTGCTCGAATCCGCGGACGACGTGGCGCTTCTGGCGGGCCTGGGCCCCGGTCTGGTTCCGGGCGCGAGCGACGGGCTCACGGAAGAGCAGCGCGCCGAGCGCTTCGGCACGGTCTGGCAAACCGTCTCTCTCGACGCCGATCAGAACGCCACCACCAAGGTACGGCTCGGCTCACAAGTCGGCGTGGACGTTCCCGCAGGGGCAGTAAAAGGCAATTCGACGACCGTCACCGTGGGCCATCTCGACGCGCGCGATCTTCCGCCACTCGATCCCGGCATGATCAACGTGACGGCGCCCGCGGCACATGGCTACGAGTTTCTGCCGCACGGGCAGACGTTCAGCAAGCCGGTCAAGCTGCTGCTACCGTACCAGAAAAACTTGATACCTCGGGGCTATTCGGCGCGTGACGTCGTGACCTTCTTCTTCGACGAGGAGTCGAAGAGCTGGCGCTCGCTCAGCAAGGACAGCATCGACGAAGCGCAGGCCACCGTGCAAAGCTCGAGCGATCACTTCACGGTGATGATCAATGCCGTCGTGGTCGCGCCCGAACACCCCCAAATCTCGGGCTTCAATCCGAATCAGATCAAGGACGTCAAGGTGGCCGACCCCGGCACGCGGATCAACCTGATCGAGCCGCCGGGCGCGACTTCGAAGGGCGACGCCGTCGTCAGCTACCCGATAGAGCTGCCGCCGGGCAGAAACGGGCTCGATCCCGAGCTCGCGCTCCAGTACAATTCGAGCGGTGGCAACAGCTGGATGGGCGTCGGCTGGGACCTTGCCAAGCGCACCGTCAGCATCGACACGCGCTGGGGCGTGCCGCGCTACGACGGGTCGGACGAGACCGAGACCTATCTGGTCGAAGGCGAGCAGCTGGCACCAATCGCCTACCGCGGCCCGGTGAGGAAGCGCGCGGACGACCTCGAGACGTTCGGCGGCTGCTCGAACCTGAAAGTTTTTCATACGCGCGTCGAGAGCGAGTTCAGAAAGATCATCCGCCACGGCGGCTCACCCACCAGCTACTGGTGGGAAGTCATCGACAAGACGGGCATGCGCTTCTTCTACGGCGCGCGGCCCGGGGCGCTGAATCCGTGCGCGACGCAGCCCGACTCGCAGGCGATCTTGCGCGTGCCGAACAACGCGAGCACGTCACACAAGGGTATCTACGAGTGGGCGCTCACCGAAGTGCGCGACACGCACGGAAATTCAGTGCGCTACCACTACGAGCTCGCCGCGGTCGATGCAGATGATCCGCGCAAGGGGCAAGAGCTCTACCTTAGCCGCATCGACTATACGGTGCCGCCCGGCGTGGCTCAGGGCGGCGAGGACGGGCCGTACCACGTCACGTTCGCACACTCTGCGACGCGCCCCGACGTCCTGATCGACGGCCGCGGCGGCTTCAAGCGCGTCACCTCAGGCCTGCTTCGCGGCATTCGCGTGAGCCTCGGCTCGACGCCGATCCGTTCCTACAGCTTCGCTTACACCACGGGTGCCTTCAACAAAAGCCTGCTCCAGAAAATCTCGCAGTTTGGCGCGAATGGTCAGCTCTTCAACGAGCACACGCTCGGCTACCACAACGAGATTTCGGAGGATCCGGCGAGTCCCACCACTGCCTACAAAGGCTTCGGTAATGCGCAGGACCACCCGACGGCGGGCTTCAACACCGGTAACGACGACGTGGCGATCGGCTTCGGCCCCTTCAACACCAAGATCCCGCTGCTCGGGGAGGGCAAGGCCACCTCGCTTTCCGGCGCGCAGAGCGCGAGCTTCGGCGGACACCTCTATCTCGGCTTCAACCCGTTCAGCCCCACCAAGCAGAACTCCTTCGGCTTCAAAGTCGGTTACAGCGAAAGCCGGACCACCGGGCGTTTGCAGTTCATCGACCTGAACGGCGACGGCTTGCCCGACAAAGTCTTCGGCAATCCCGACGGCCCCTTCAATTACCGCCTGAACCAGTCCGGCCCGGATGGCGGCTTGGACTTTTCGGGTGGCAGTGCGCTGGCTGCTGCGGGGCTGCCCAACCTGTTCAAGGAACGAGCGAAGACGACATCGGCTGGCGCCGAAGCCTATCCGCTGATTTTCGGTATCATGCTGAACTTTGCCAATACGTTCAGCACCGCCACCACGTACTTCAGCGATGTGAACGGCGACGGCCTGCCCGACGTGGTCTCGAACGGCCAGGTGTATTTCAATCAACGCGTCGAAACTCCGCCGGGAAGCGGTGTGTTTTTGCAGAAGTTCGTGCTGGGCTCGAGCGCCGGCACGCCGTTTCCGGTCGAATCCGGCGCGGTGTTTTCGGACGGCCTGCTCCCGACCGATCAATTCGAACAGATCCGTGCAGAGGACGAGAAGAAGTTTCCGCTCGCTGACAGCGTGCGGCTGTGGGAGGCGCCTTACACCGGAAAAATTGGCATCACGGGCAACCTCGCGCTTGCGCATCCGCATGGGTCTGCCGAAGAAATCGCCGAATTCGGCTACGACGGCGTGCGCGTGGCGATCGAGCGTGCGGGTGTGTTCGGCGCGGGCGGGGCCAGCGAGCTCTGGTCGACCGAGATAGAACCCGGCGACAGCAGCGAAAAGACGCCGGACAACGTGGACGAGCTCGACGTGCAGAAGGGCCAGCGCATCTACTTCCGGGTCGGCTCGCGCGACAACGGCTTCGGCGACGAGGTGTCGTGGACACCGCACATCCAGTACTTAGACGAGCCGAACCCCAATCAGACTGACGCCAACGGCCTTTCGGTCTTCGTCTATCAGCCCACTTCGGATTTCATCCTGGGTGGGCGGCGCGTGCAGGTCACGATGCCGTATCGGGGCAGCATTCACATCGGCGGCCGCGTCGCGCTCGCTCGCGAAACCACCGACGACGTCACGCTGTTCGTCCTCAAGACGCGCGACACCCAGCAGACGATCGTGTTTCAGCACACCTTTTCGCACGGCACTCCCGACGCCGTCGACCTCGACGTGGACGAGGTTGTCGTTAAGGACGACATTTTCGAAGCGTATCTCAGCAGCGACAGCCCGATCGATCTCACGGCCATCGAGCTCGGCAGCAGCGGCAACGACTTTCCGCAGCTCCACTACGTCGCCGCCGAGACGGAAGACGGCGAAGACATCCCCGTCGACGATAACGGCACTCCGCTCTTCAAATTCGAGCTGCCGGTCGACATGCGAATCTTCCCGCTGGAGCTGAAGTTTCCGTCCGAAGACGGCAAGCCGCTCAGCCCGTATACCGTGCGCGAATGCCAGAGGCTGCGCGTGTTCCCGAACACCAGCGTGATCTTCGACGCAAGCTTCACGATCAAGAAAGCAGGCGTGAGTCCCGGAGCCGCCCTGATCCACAAGGGCTCGCCCAACGCCTCTGTCGACATCGACGTCCAAGAGGGCGAGCGTTACTTCTTCGAATTCAGCACGGCGAGCCCGCTCAGCGTTTTCAGCTCGGCCTCCGTATTCGTGCTGTGCATCGTTCCGCCGCCGCCCGATGCTGCCGATCCGCCGCCCGATCCGTCGAGCCCGGAGCTCGTCACGACCGCGCTGCACGCGGCATCCCCGGTCGATCGCTGTTCGGTGCCGTACCGCGGCTGGGCCTACGGCGGTTACAACGCCAACAACGGCGACGACGCGCTGTTGCCGATCAGCGAAAAGTTCTGCCAGCTGTCGGCCTCGGACCTCAGCAACGAGGACACCGACCCCGACGACCATCCGGTTCCGGGCTCACAGCAGGAGCTCGAGGACTCGAACGCCAACGGCGATATCAACACCATCAAGAACAGCGAGACAGCGACCTTCATTTTCACGCCGCGCTACGAGTTCCCCTGCCGCAACGATCCGGCGGCCAATATCTTCGCTCCGCCCCAGTGCCAGCGCCCGAGTGGCGAGCCGATGTGGACGGGGCCCGACGAGTACCTATACATCACCAAGGCGGCCATCAGCAGCTCGCGTCTGGGAGCAGACGATCTGCGCGTGCCCGGCACGGGCGACGCCCTCGGTGGCCCCGAGCGCCCGGTCGTGAGCACGGCGCCCGCGCGCATCAGCCATTCGTCGCAAGCCACGCTAGGCGGAAGCGCTGGCGTCCTCGGGCTCGACTTCAGCGGTTCCGTCACGCCCGTGCTGCCGCCGCCGCTGCCGACGGCGTTCGACAACTCCATGGCTGCCCAGCTGGAGTTCATGGACATGAACGGCGATCGCTTTCCTGACATCGTGAGCGCCGGCGGCGTTCAGTACACGAGCGCCCGCGGCGCGCTCGACGCCGGCCGCGAATTTCCCGCCAATGACTTCCGGATTCGCGAGAGCTCGAACAAGGGCGCCAGCGTTGGCATCGGCGGTACGCCCCTCGCCATCGCCGGGTCGGCGCGCGCGCTGGCGGCGCCGGAGGGTAACCGCAGCGCGGAGACCGCCGGCAGCAAGCACCAGATGCCGAGCCTGGGCCTGAGCCTGAGCGGCACCGGCAGCTCCACGACGGTCACCGATGATCTGCAGGACATCAACGGCGACGGCTTGCCCGATATTCTGCACGTGGAGAACGGCAAGCTCATCGTGCAACTAAACCTCGGCTACTACTTCGGTGAAGCCGAGACCTGGGGCGATCTGCAGCCCGGATCCAAGCTCGACGGCAACGGCATCAGTGTCGGCAACAGCACCCAGGTCAACGTCGGCGTGAGCCTAGGCTTCAACGACGGTATCTACGGTTACGCGGGCGGTGTGAGCGGCGGCTTCGGCAACGCCGGCGTCAAGGAGAACCTGCCCAGCATTCTGGCCAAGCTCCAGGACAAAGGCGCGACGCTGCTCGACATCAACGGCGATGGCTTGCTCGACCTGCTCGTGCCGGGCAGCACTTCATTCACCGTCGCCATCAACACGGGCGCGGGCTTCTCGACCCCGGTTGCCTGGAACGGAATCGCGCAAGGCGAACACGCCGACATCAGCCACAGCTCCGAGCGAAACCTGGGCGAAGGCGTCTACTTCACGATCCCGATCGGGCCGCTGTGCCTCGCAGCCTGTTATTTGATCATCAATCCCGGGCTCGACAACGCCAACGCCATGAATCGCCAGGAAACCCTGGTTCAAGACATCGACGGTGACGGCTATCCCGATCATCTGGCGTCCGACAATCCGAGCCAGATCGACGCCAGAATCAACTTGACGGGCAAGACCAACCTACTCGCGCAAATTGCGCGCCCGCTCGGCGCGACCATCGACATCGACTACGAGCGCAAGGGCAACACCTACGAGCAGCCGCAGAGCCGCTGGGTCGTTTCGAAGGTGCACGTGTTCGACGGTCTCGCCGGCGACGGTGTGGACAATCTAGAAACGCGCTTCAGCTACGGCCGGGGTCGTTTCGATCGGCGCGAGCGCGAATTTTACGGTTTCGATCAGGTCGTCGAAGATCGCGTGGACACCCGCGTCGTCAACAATCCGCCGGCGTATCGCCGTGTGACGCGCGACTATCACAACCAAAATTTCTTCAGCAAGGGCCTGCTCGCGCGCGAAGAGGTCAAGGGCCTGGCGGCCGAGTTTGCGGGCGAGCAGGTGTTCAGCGTCACGACCAACGCCTTCCAGCTCAAGAACCTCGGGACCGGTACGTTCCTCAATCCGGCGGCGCCGGCCGAGGATGCGCACGGCATTTTCTCGGCGGTGTTTCCCGAGCTCCGAAGCGTCCAAAAGACGCGGAGCGAGCGCTTGGCCGACGGTTCGACTGGAAGCGAGACGATCAGCACCGAAGTCCGACATCAGTACGACCTGTTGGGCAACGTCGTTGACGTCGTCGACCTAGGGGACGCCGGCGTGACGGACGATTTTCACGCCGTCATCAGCTACACGACCGGTGATGCGAGCTGCGCGGATCGCTACATCGTCGGGCTCGCGAATTCGATCATCGTGACGAATACCGCGGGCGCGACTTTGCGCCGTCGTGAGGCGGACTTCGACTGCGCCGGCGGCACGGGCCACATGGATCGCCTGCGCCAGTTCTTCGACGGCACGGGCTTCGCGCAAACCGACTTCGCCTTCGAGCCGAACGGAAACTTGAGCAGTATCGAAGGTCCAGAAAATCACCGGCTTCAACGTTACAAGCTCGAGCTCAGCTACGACTCCGTCGTACAGAGCTACGTCACCGGGGTCAGCGACAGCTTCGAAAATTCGTCGAGCTCCGATTACGACTTCCGGTTCGGCCAGGAAACCGAGAGCGTCGACGAGAACGGGCAGCGCATTAGCAGGACCTTCGACGACTTCGGCCGGCTGCAGGACTTGACCGGGCCGTTCGAGCAGAACACGGGCCACAAGACGATCGCGTTCGACTACCAACCGGCCGCGGCCGTGCCCTACGCGGTCACCCGGCACTTCGACGGCTTCCGCGATCCCAGCGGCGCCGACACCATCGACACAATTCTGTTCACCGACGGCCTCAGGCGCGTCGTGCAGACGAAGAAGGACGCGACGATTCACGCCTCGCCGAGCGCCGCGCTAGGCGTCGACGTCATGGTGGTATCGGGCCGAGTCCTCTTCGATCACGTGGGTCGCGTGCGCGAAACGCGCTATCCTATCGTCGAACGGCCCAAGGATCCGAGTTTGGTGGCGCACGTGGCGTTCAATCCAACGCCCGATCCGGTAGCATCAACCCAATCGACACTGGACGAGGTCGATCGTGTCATCAGTACGACGCTGCCCGACCTGACGACGACGAGCAATCGCTACGAGATCGGAACGGATCACGGCGGCGTGCGGCGGCTCGCTACCACGACCACGGATGCCCAGAATGGCCGGAAGGTGAGGTATCGCGATATTCGCGAGCAGATCCGCTCCATCAAGGAGCTCAACGGGCCGCAGACGATCTGGACGGACTACGAGTACGATCCGATCCAGCAGCTGACGGCAATCCGCGACGATCACGGCAACCTGACCCGAGTCGTCTACGACGTGCTCGGCCGGCGGACGCTGATCGACAACCCCGACACCGGTCCGACCCGCATGGAGTACGACTCAGCCAGCAACCTGCGGCGCAAGATCACGGCCGCGCTCGCGGCCCAGGGCGGCGCCATCACTTACGGCTACGACCACAAGCGCGTCGTCTCGATCCAGCACACGAACTTCCCCGAGACCGATGTCAGCTACACCTACGGCGGAAGCGAGCTGCTCGGTAACGGCAAGAACCAGGTGGCGCGGGTGATCCGTGTCACGGACGAATCAGGCAGCGAGGAGCGAAGCTACGGCCGTCTCGGGGAAGTGATCGAAGAGGTTAAGACGATCGCCTCCGACACGCTCGGCCAGAGTCCGAACAGCCCCGAAGTCTACCGCACGCGCTACCTGTACGATACCTGGGGTCGCGCACAGCAGATGACCTATCCCGATGGCGAGGTGCTCACCTACGCCTACGACTCCGGAGGTCTTCCGCGTCAAGCGCGAGGCGTGAAGCTCGGCGTCACGTTCGCGTACATGGAACGGCTCGAATACGACAAATTCAATCAGCGCGCGTTCATGGTCACCGGTAACGGCATTCCGACGACCTACCGTCACGACGAGAAGACGCGCCGGCTGAGCGAGCTCGAGGCAGCGGACTTCCAGCACCTCGTCTATGGCTACGATCTGGTCGGGAACCTCACGAGCCGTTCGAACCAGGTGAACCCCGTCCGCCCGTCAGACATGGGTGGTCCGGTCGATCAGACGTTCGCGTACGACGACCTGAACCGGCTCACCAGCGCGTCCGGCGAGTGGCGCTTTGCCCCGAACAAGCGCGACACCTACTCGCTCACCATGAGCTACGACACGGTTCACAACATCACGCGCAAGACGCAGTCGCACAACGTCGAAAACGCGGGGAACGCGGTGATCCCGCAGAAGAAGACGAGCTACGACTCGAGCTACGACTACACGAGCCTCCATCCGCACGCCCCTACGACCATCGGCAGCCGCGCCTACCAGTACGACGCCAACGGCAACCAGATTCGCTGGGACGAGCAGCAGAACGGACAGCGCCGGACCGTGGTCTGGGATGACGAGAACCGCATCCAGAGCATCTCCGACAACGGGCACACGATGCGCTACAAGTACGACGACACCGGCGAGCGTGTGATCAAACGCGGTCCCCAGGGAGAGACGGCGTACGTCAATCAGTTCTGGACGGTGCGAAATCGCAGCATTGGCACGAAGCACGTCTTCGTGGGCGCGATGCGCGTGAGCTCCAAGCTCAGTCCCGGCGAAGCACACGTCAACCCGCCGGGTCGGCGCTCGAACGACGACTTACTCGTGGGCATGGTCGGCAACTGGCTCGAGCATCGCTCGGAGTCGGGACTCGAGCACGGTCAGAACGTCAACAAGAACCCGCACATCACCGGCTGCGTTCCGCCGCGTTGCGACAGCGTCATGCCTCCTGGTGACCAGGGCCTTCCGGACGCAAATTTCGTTTACTTCTATCATCCAGATCACCTCGGATCGACGCAGTTCGCGACGGACAAGGACGGCGAGCTGTTCGAACACATGGAGTACTTCCCGTTCGGAGAATCGTGGGTCGCGGAGAATACGAACACGCAGCGGTTGCCCTATCTGTTTACGTCCAAGGAATTCGACGAGGAAACCGAGCTCTACTACTTCGGCGCTCGCTATTACGACCCGCGCACCAGCGTCTGGCAAAACACGGACCCCGCGCTCGCCGATTACCTACCGGATGACGGCGTGGAACAGGGCCTGCCGGGCATGGGCGGCGTGTACAACCCCGGTAACCTCGCGCTCTATACTTACGCGGGTCTAAACCCGCTCATCCTAATCGACTTTATTGGCCTGTCGAAGGAGGATGTCGAAAAGATCGTCAAGGCGATTACCGCGGACATGAACAAAGCTTGGACGAAGAGTTTCAAGAAGGATGGGTCCGTCCGGGAAGTCGGGGCAGCGATCGTGAAGATGGGCGACGTCATTTCGACGAAGAACGAGAAAGAGGGCGGATCGGGCAGCATTAGCATCGACATGAGGGTTGTGACTGGCGAATCCCTACTCGGATCGTTCCATACGCACCCCTATAGCAAGACAGAAGGTTCACACACCGGCGTTGCATTTTCCGGCCCCGACATCGCGAATCTGGCGGGTGGAGACCAGGGTAGCTACAAGTTGATCGAAGCTGGCACCAAGCGATTCGCCCTGGAAGTGAAGGACGCGGCGAAATTCGAGGCATTTGCAAAGAGCCACGACATCAAGAAGATGTGGGACGACAAGTTCAAGACGACGAAGGGCAACTTGCAGGACCGCGTCCGCGAGACAGTCAAATCGATCGCGCAGACCAAGGACAGCGGGCTCCAGTTCTATCAATCCACAGACAAGGACAAGTTGAAGTTCGAAGAGGTCAAATGAGCTGGATGGGCAAGATGGCCTCGTTGCTCCTGACGTTCTTGATCGCAGAGGCATGTGCTACAGAACCCAAGTCCGCGAGCAAGGAAGCAAGCCCTCAGCCCGCGCAGCTGTCGAGGAGCGGCGAGCCAGTGACCAAGGTCGACCCTGAAAACCGCGGCTCGGAAAGTGCGGAGCACGGCGGCTTTTTCGAAGACCAGAATCTGAAGAAGTTCGTCGGCCGTACCGTGGGCGATTGGGTCACGGCGCTGCCCGTCAAATACCAAGACGCGTACCCGATCGACGAACCGCCCGGCAAGCTCCGGGGATTTTCGTTCGTGTTTCCGAACAGCATCAAGGTCGAGGTGTTTTGCCATGACCTCAAGCACGTCAAAAAGTTCAACGCCGAACGAGAGTGGAACTTGGACTTATTTCTGAAAGAGACGATCAGCGAAATCGCGGCCCGTAAGCAGTAGAGCATGTCGAAACGATCGCTCGCAGCGTGCCGCGGTCGAGCTCACTATGCATCGGGACCGTCAGCTGTTGAACGAAGCCGCCGCTGCAACCTTGGCCCTTCATGCCACGCGCTGTACGAGACCCGACGAGTGGTCGGGCTAGCCAGCCTTAGATTCTCACGGCCGGCTAGGCCCAAAGGTTGCGTCGTAGCCAGGACTACATCCCAGGCATCGACACCTGCTCCAAGAGCTCGATCGATGCGCCGGGCGCCTGGAAGTGGGGATGCCCGTCGAACAGCTTCTTCGCGCTGTCGAGCGACGCCGCTTGGACGATGGAGTAGCCGCCGATATAACCCTGTTCGCGTGCGGTGGCGCCCTTGAGGACGGCTGAGTCGCCGAACGGGGTGCCCATTTCGACGAGCGCTGTACCCGTCGTCTTGGCCCAGCTTGCCCAGGCGGCCATGCCGGCTTTCGTTTGCTCGGGCGTCGCCTTCGACATCTGCTCCTTGGCCGACACGCTGGAACGGTAGAGAACGAGGAACTTTGCCATAGTGATCTCCTGCTTGTGATCGCCGAGGACGAGATGTCCTGGCCTTTCCCTATCGAATGGAGGCCGGGCGGATCGACCGCGCGCCGAAAAAAACTTTCGGCTGGGGATCTCAACCACGCCCATGCTAACCGGTGCGCGTCAGGTTTCGCGCGCGCTCGGCCAGCTGTTCGGCGGCCCGCGTGAGCTCGGCCAGGCCCCGCTCGAGGGTTTCCGGCTCCGCGCCGGTACGGGCCTGCGCCCTGGCGTGCTCGGCGCGCGCAGTCTCCCCCGCGGCTTCTTGCATGCTGTTCATGATGATGCCGATGAACAGGTTCAGCACGATCATGGTACCAAACAGGATGAAGGTGATGAAGTACAAGGGCGCGGCGAAGGGCTGCGCCTGGGGGTTCTTGCACAACGCGGCGGCGGCGCCCTCCGCCATTGCTTCACAGCCGTAGAGCTGGAAGTACATCAGCTCGGCCCAGCCTTCGAGCGTCACTACCGTGAACAGGGACAGCATCGCCGTGCCGAGCGTGCCGAAGCGCGCCGGATCGTTCTGGCCGAACAGGAAGACACCTGCGACACCGTAGACGTAGAAAAGCAGGCCCAGGAACACCGCCACGTACGCCATCGAAGGGATGCTCTTGAGCAGCGCGCTGACCAGGATCTGCAAGCGCGGCAGAGCGTGCACCAGGCGCAGCACGCGCAGCAAACGCAGCAGGCGCAGCACGGTCACGTACTGTGCGCCGAATGGTAGTAGCGTCACGGCGACGACCAGGAAGTCGAAGCAGTTGAAGGGATCGCGGAAGTAGCGCCAGAACGCCGGCGCCTCGGCTGTGAGCTTGATCAGGATCTCGACCACGAAGATGGCCAGGATCACCCGATCGAGCAGGTGGAGTACGGCACCGTACGCCGCCACCAAGGACGGCGATGTTTCGATGCCTACCAGCGCCCCGGCCAGCACGATGACGGCCGTGATGAAGTACTGAAACCAGCCCGATTCCGTGATGTGCCGCGTGAGCTGAACCATGGCGGCCGTGTTAGCACAGCGCCGACAGGCGCCTGGCACGTAGGGGCTACGAAGCGGTATTGGTCACACCGCGGACTCAAGCAACCTCGTTGGCCCATTTGAGGTGGCGTTGCCGAGCAGCCTGTCGAGCCGCGGCAGCACGCTCTTGAGCTCCAAGGCTTCGAACAACTCCCGCAAACGGCTCCGCCGCTGGGACGATGACTATAACATCTGGCGGAGCCCGAACCGAGATTACTGAAAAAAGCTGCGGTTCCGTTCAACGCGGCGCCAGCGAGGATTGTTCAACGGCACGTGGACCGGGAACGTTCGCCGGGGCGCGACCTCGAGGGCCTGTACAACGCACACGGGCGGTCGATCGCGGCCCATTGCGCGCGGCTGCTCGGCGACTCGGCTTCGGGTGAGGATGCGGCGCAAGAGGTCTTTCTTCGGGTGTGCCGCCACACGGGGAGCTGGCCCGAGCCGACCGGGCTGCGATCCTGGTTGTTTCGCATCGCCACCAACCACTGCCTCAACGAGCTCCGTCATCGCAACGTCCGAGCCCGCACTCCACCGCAGCTCGAGCTGCCGTTGACCAGAAACCTCGAGGACTGCCTGGCGGCTCGGAACGAAGGTCGCTGGCTCCTGCAGCAACTGCCACCTCGCGTTCGGGAAATCGCCTGGTTGATTCACATCGACGGCGTGCCACAGGAAAAGGTGGCCGAGCTCTTGGGTATCTCTCGACGCACCGTGGTGAGCTGCTTGCGCCAGATGCGCCACATTATTTGTCGAGCTGGCTAGCCTGCCGGGGTGAAGTCGCCGTGTGGCTAAGTTGTCCCGACGAGAGGTGTGCTCGAAGCCGCTGCCGGGTTGGCACATCGATTGCTTGAACTGTGGTCGTCACCTGAGCGCCAGCTGCGCTCGATGAAAGGAGACCTCACATGGGACAGCTTCGATTGCAGCTGATGATGACCATCGACGGGATGGTGAGCGGCCCTCGGGGCGAGCTCGACTGGATGGCCGATGACGCGCAGCTCGAGCGCGAGCACCTGGCAAAGCTGAAGGAAGCCGAGCTGTTGGTGCTGGGAGCGGGCGTGATCCCGGAGATGTCGGACTTTTGGCTCAAGGCCGAAAATGACGAAAGCGCCAGTGACGTCATGCGACAGATCGGCCGCGCCATGAACGACAAGCGCAAGGTCGTCTATAGCCATCACCAGACGCCGATCGAATGGCGCAATGCTCGGCTGCATGTGGTGGAAAGCGACGACGCGCTCGTCGAGGACGTGCAGCGGCTGAAGCGTGAGAACACGGGAATGATCATGGCATACGGCGGCGTGCGCATGGCTCGGTCACTGCTGCAGCAGCACCTGGTCGACGAGCTGGAGCTCGACATCTGTCCGGTCGTGCTCGGCGCCGGTCAACCGCTCTTTACCGACCCCGAGCATCGCAGTCAGCTGCAGCTCCGCGAATCGTCGAGCTACGAGTCCGGTGCGACCATGGTGCTTTACGACCTGACAGCGCCCGCCGCGGCCAAGAGCGCGGCAGAGCAAGCGCCAGCTCCCGCGACTCCCAATCCCGCACTGGCTCGCCTCAATCGCTTGGTCGGGACTTGGCGCATGAAGGGTGGCCCGGTCGATTCGCACCAAGACAGCATCACCGGCAGCACCACATTCAAGTGGCTGCACCAGCGCGCTGACGCTGACGGTCCTGCCGTGTTTCTACAGCAAGACATGCAAATGGACTACGCAGGAAAGGAAATCCGCAGCCACGAGCTCATCGGCTACGACCCCAAGACAGGAGCGTTTCGCTCGCAGGTCTACTCGAACATGGCGGCCGAGCCGTGGCCGTACACGTGGGACATCCAAGACGATACCTGGACGATCTCCATCAAGCACGGTCCCATGAACGCAACCTTCACCGGCAAATTTTCCGCCGATGGTAAGAGCTTCTCGGGCGGCTGGCGGCCCAACCCTGGCGCCGATAAAACGATCAGCGCCCCCTACGACATTCGCGGCGCCCGCGTCGAATGACCAGAAAATTGCCGTCATAACCGAGAAAACCGCCGCGGACCGTGTGCCGGTGACATGATTGACTCGCCGCTGTCAATACACAGGTATTGACATTAGCAGAGCCTGGATAATGCTTGGATACATGCCGGAAACTCGGAAGGCGGGGCAGCTCCAGATTCGCGTCGATGCAAGCCAGAAGGCGGAGCTCCGGCGGCGAGCCAAAGCGGCCGGCATGAGCCTTTCTTCGTGGGTGCTCGAACGGGCCTTGCCGAGCAGAGAAGCCCTTTTTCAGCGCCTGCTGCACGAGCTCTGCATCGCGGACGACACGAGCTTCGCGCTTGCGGAGCTCAACGACTTTCTGGCGCAGCTGTCGGCTGACGAATTCCGCTGTGCCCTTTCAACGGCGCCGACCCCTAGGCTGTCGGTTCTGCTGCGCGCCTATCTGGCGGCCATGGTCGAACACGCGGCGGCGCGTAAGCGAGCTCCAGTTCCGTGCTGGGCGCTTCAGACCGAAGCCTTGGAAGAGCCCTACTTCGCCAGTCAGCTGCTTTCGCTTCGCTTGCACCTGCTTTCCTCGTCTCCAGCGGCGTTTCGGCGTCGGAATCTGTTCGTCGATGCCAGCGTCGGTGACAGGGTATAGTGTCCAAGCTCAGCGCTTCAGACATTCGTAGTCTCCTCGTAGCGCTCGACCAGGAGCTTTCACGCACCGACACGCGCGCGGAGCTCTACGTGCTCGGCGGCGCGGTCATGTGTCTGGTTTTCGCCGCGCGACCTTCGACGAAGGACATCGATGGCTACTTCGTTCCGACGGGCCGAGTTCGCGAAGCGGCCAGACGCGTGGGGCTATCACGCGACTTACCCGAGGATTGGCTCAACGATGCAGCCAAGGGCTACCTCAGTGACCGCGGCGATTTCGCGCCGTTCTTGGAGCTTTCTCAGCTCCGCGTACTGACGGCAACACCCGAGTACTTACTGGCCATGAAGTGTCTGTCGATGCGCCTCGGCGCCGAATTTCACGACGAGGCCGACGTTCGGTTCCTGCTCCGGTACCTGAATCTGACCAACGTCGAGGCGGTGCACGAGATCCTCGCCAGGTACTACCCGCTCGAACGCTTCCCGCAGAAGACCTTCTTCGCCCTGGAAGAGATGCTGGGCGGCTAGTGCCGAGCGAGCGTCGTGTGGGCACGCCAGCCAGGCCTGGGCTGAGCTAGGCTGACACAGGTGAGCAGCGGGCTGATCTCGAGCGGTGACGATGGCGGCTTCGTGCATTGCGCGGGTTGTGGTGCGCTGGCGGCGGGTCCGTGCGCGCGGTGTCGCAAGCCGGTGTGCGGCGACTGCTGCGTGCTCACGACCGGCGGCGCGCAGCCTTGGGCCATCTGTCACGCTTGCAACCGGAGCGGTGGCGCTTCGCTCCGGCGCGGCTGGGGCGCGGCGCTTAGCTGGCTGATCAAACCGATCATGGGGCTACTCGCGCTCTACGTCCTGCTCTATTGGCTGCTGGGATAGCCCTGTTCGAACTGGGCGCGTGGCGGTTCTTATGTAAGCAGGCATGCCGTCCGCGCCTGTTGCGCGGGCCGGGGCCTCCCGCAAGGCCCTTCTGCTCTCCGGGACTCCGGAATTATCCCGCACTTCCGCTATTACTGTAGCGGGTGCTTTCTCCGACACGGGGCGCACGGGGTTGGGCTAGCGTGCCCGATACCAAGGTGACACATGGGGTTCCTTGAAGCCCTTCGGGGACAGCATCCAGCAGACGCGCGAGCTTTCGAGGATGGCGTTCGGCGCTACTATCAGAACCTAGGCGATGCCGAGCTTGGCGAGATTGTGCTCTGGAGCGTCGAATCCGAAAAGCGATGTAGTGCCCTGGCGACCGCGCTCGCGCCGCTCTCCGATTGGTTCGAAGGGCCGTTTGATCCGAGCATCTTCCCCTCTCTCCGCTGCCGTGGAGGCACTGCCTCGCTCGAGGTCGATGCGCTCGGGGAAGTCCAGCTGGCGCGTATCATGACCATCGAGAAATTCGTCAAACACCATCTGATCGACGATGGCAAGGTCGCCTCGGCTCGAGACTACGAAGAAGCGCTCCGGCTGTTTCGGGATAACCCCGAGCCAGCGCTGCTGCTCGGCGAGATCCGCGGCACGAACGAAGTGACGTTCGCAACGCCCGAGGAGGACTTCGTCTCCGTTCGTCCACAAGGGGCGGACGAGCTGCGAGACGCTATGGCACTGCCGTACCTGATGCCCCCGCCAAGCGGCCCGCTGGGGCCGGTCTATGCTGCGCATTCCCAAGCCCTGATCGTCATGAAGTATCGTGCACGGACGCCCATGCACGTGCCGACGATCCTCGATGCCGCCTACGCGCCCTGGTTCGGGCCAACGGGCGAGGCCGAGCCCTGCGGATGGACGCGGCATCTGAAGACGGATCAGCCCGTGCTGCGCGAGGTCGTGCATGAGCCAATCTCCGCTGCACAGGTCGACTCGGTCGAGCTCGACGTGGGCGGCCCGGTGACTACCAGTCCTCCGACGGGCTGGCGAAACGCGCGCGGCGAGCGCTGGACGAAGGATGGCCATGTCCGAGCCCCCTGAGGTCCCTAGCTACGAGCCCGCCGCCCTGGAGCGGTTCGATGCCGGAAGGCTCGAGGCCTACGTCGTGGCGCGGTTGCGTTTGCCGCCGCGTGAAGGTCCTCCGCTCGACACGCGTAACCGGGAGCAGCCGTACGACGTGCTGGTGCGTGCCTCGCGACAAGCGATCGATCCGGCGTTCCCGTCTCGACTCGCGAAAGCGATCCGCGACGTGCTCGCGCGCACTACTCCGGTTTCTGCAGAGTCCGGAACGCTTTGCTACTTCTTGCTGTGCCTGATCGAGGAGCTGCGCATTGCTGGTGTGGTCGACGAGCTCGTGCAGTTTCTCGTGCGCTCGGAGCTCCGGGGGTTTCCCGCCGCTCAAATGGATGTGCACCGCCGCGCGCTGGCCGCGGCCATCGCATTGAATCTCGAGCGCGAGCCGCGCGTGGCATCCCTGCTTCGAGAGGAGTTGAGATCTCGGGAATATGGGTTGCTTGCTGCATCGGGTCTGGCGCATGTCGACGCAGCCACTGCGATTGACGCGGCCGTTGGGGTCTTGGCCCTGTGGGCAGACGCCGCTTCGAATGAAGAGCAGCGTCCAATAGTGATGCTGCTGCTTCTGCTCGAGCGCCGCTGGCGTGCGGAGCGCTTCATGGCACGGCTCGACCATCGTGCTACTGGCATGACCCGCGAGGTGCGCGCCCTGTTCGAAAGCATCTGCGCGGGCTCGACCGCGCTTGCTCGAGCGCGCTCAGCCGCGCTCAGCGAGGCTGCGCAGGTTCCGCCAGCTGGCGGCGACGCCGGAGCGGCCCTTGCCTCGGAGGTCCCCAGCCTGCCCGAGATCGCTGCGGCGCCCGCGATTCCTGCGGCGCCCGCGATTCCTGCCGCATCGGAGTTTCCCCCAGCGGCGGAGGCACTACCCGCGGTACCCGTTTACTCCGCGGAGGAAATCTTCATCGAGGGCAAGCGCGTCCGCAGCATGGCCGAGCCGGATCGGCGCCGGGCGGCGGGCCTGCTCGCCGCCGCGTTCAGCCAGCGGGTCCCTGCCGACCGGCAGCGCGAATGGGCGGAGGGCGGTTTGCGTCAGGTCGAGCAGGGTGCGGCATGGACTCGCATTCCGCTTCTCGAGCAGAATATGTTCGTGCTCACCGCCGATCCCGAGTTCTGGCTGATCTTCGACGACTGCGCGTTCGTGCCAGAGCGCGGCACGAAGTGCGTGATAGACCACGTCCACTTGCGGATGCATCGCATGAAGGTGGAGCGCGAGCGCAAGCGCTTGCCGGAGACCCGAGGCGAGGGCCCGCTATCGCCTGACAGCAGCGAACCCGGCACCCGCAGCCGGCCCTCTTCGAACGTACCTGGCCGTACTCGCGCGGTGGAGGCGCTCTACAAGCTGGCGGACAGGGCCGACGGTCTCGGGTAAGCCGTCCTTCCGGAATCAAACAACATGGCATCCGGCAGAGATTCCGAAGCCCCGCCGGACGGCGACTTCGACGACGGTCCGGACTCCGCGCCGGGCTCGGAACGCGGGCGCGATCTCGAGCGCGCCGTGATTGACGCTCGCGCGCGTCTCCTTGCAGCGGCGGGCAGTGTCTCCGCAGCCATTGCGGCGACCACTCGCTTCGAGCGGGCCGTCTGGTCCGTGCTCTATCCTACTTTGCCCGTTGCCGAAGCACTCGGCCAGAGGCTGCTCGCGAGGCCAGCAAAGCAGGGCAAGTTGCCCCTCGATATCGAGGCGGTGGCTCGGGCGTTCGCGGTGGACTCGCTGAGCTCAGACGACGATCCGTTCCAGATCATCGTGGAGCTCGTGCGGCTCAAGTGCGAGCCGCCGGGAGTCCCGCGCTCTCTGCTCCCGGAGCCGACCCTGCTTGCGCCGCGTGAGCTCTTCTACTCGCCGCTCGGCTTCACACGCGCCATCCTCGCGCCCGCGGGCCCGAGTGATCTGCTCTGCTACGCGGTGTTGCGCGATACGCGCCGCCACTATCGCGCCCTGCGTGACTCGCTGCTCGCCTCTCAATTTCGGGCGCTTGCCGCCAGGCTGTACGTACAAGCGGAGGGGCGCCGATTCTGGCGATCCGACGCGCTCGGTCTGGGCGGTCGTGCTCGAGCGACGGCACGTCGAGCTCCGTTGCTCGACGTGTTGCTCGAGCCCTTTCAGGAGCACGATGCCGCGGCCGCTTCGGTTGTGGGACTATTCCTCGAGTGCTGTCGCATCGCGGGCTACGTCGAGCCCGGATACAAGAGCAACGAGATCCGCCTCGCCACCTCCGAGATAGATGCCGAATACCTGCTGAGCCAGCTGTTCGGGATCCCCAGCGGGATTGCCGGGTTCGATGAACTGTTCGGGGGTGGCGGTATCACGTTCGCCGAGATGCCGCAGGCACCGGGCCTGCGCGTGCCGGTCGGCAGATCGTTGCTGATCAAGGGCAAGTTCGGCAGCGGTAAGAGCCTGCTCGCAGCCGAGCTTGCAGCCAGCGTCGCCAGGAAGGGAGGCCTCGCCTGGATCATGGCCCTCGAGCAACCCGCCGAGGACTACGTGTACTCGCTCGCCTCGTTCGGCCGCGTTGGCGCGGAAGGCGCGGAAGCGGACGCGAGCACGCCGATCTCCCAGGGACGACCGCGCGAGGAGCTCGACATTCACGTAGCCACGAGTCCGGAGAGCGTCGCGAAAACGCTCGACGCGCGAGCTCGAAATCCCGACTCCGAGCGCGGGGCGCTCGTCATCTTGCCGAGCATTCGCGACTCCTTCGCCGATTTCCTCGAGTTGTTCGAACGCGCCGGCAAGGGAACGGGCGCCTACCCACTGAGGCTCGTCTGCATCGACCCGGTGAACAGCGTTTGCCGCGAAGACCCGGCGTCTGGGGAGATCCCGATTGCCATCCAGCGGCAGCGCCTGCTCGACGCCATGCAAGCCGTCAAGCGCGACGGCACGAACGTGGTGCTCGTTTCGGAGGACAGCAGCGACGATAGCGCGCAAATCTGGTTCGAACAGAACATCGTAGACACCGTCATTCACCTCACCGAATCGGTCGTTCACGGCTACTCGCGGCGCTACATCGAGGTGAGCAAATCTCGATTTCAGCGCGAGCAGCGCGGCAAACACCCCTATTCGATACGGCAGAGCCTGGGCTTCCGCGTCTTTCCCTCGGTCGCTTCGATCGATGCCCGGATCCGCCCGCGCAAGGTGCGAATCGGTCAAACTCCCTCGCAATTCGGGCTACCCGACGTGGACGCGGTGCTGGGCGCCGATCCCTTCCGGCGCGGCGAAGTGGTGGTGCTGCGCGGTCGCAGCGGTTCTTACAAAACCAGCTTGGCGTTGGCTTTTCTGGCCAGGCAAGAGGAGGGTGTGCGAGCTCACTCGTCGCTCTACGTTTCGTCGCTCCGCACTCAGGACTGGCTCGACGAGCAGAAGGAGAACTGGCTTCACTCGTTCATGCGCGGCAAGACGGGCATGAATCCGGATCGGATCCGGCTGTGTCCGCTGCGCCTCGGTCACATACACCCGGCCGAGGTGCTGCGCACCATCGAAAGCGAATTCGAGCGCGCCAAGTTGGAGCGCAGGCCGATCGATCGCGTGGTCGTCGACGATCTGGCGCATTGGGAGCTCGGCTGCCCGTCGATCCGAGAAGACGAAACGTTTTCGGACACGCTCATCAATCTGCTGCAGCGAAACCGCGTCACGAGTCTGGTCGTCTGCGGCAACATCGCTGAGGCAACCGATGCACCCGTGCAGAGGCCGATCCTCTCCCGCGCCAGCTGCATCGTGACCTTCGATCGCTTCGAGTTTCGCGGGCGCAGGCACGTCTCGCTGCGCGTCGACAAGACGCGCGGGATGGAGCACGACCGCGAAGCGCAGGAGGTGATCTTCGACGAGACTGGCCTGACGCTTCGCCCCACGATTTCGATGTTCCGGGTCAGCTCTGGGGACGAGGCGCGCATGGTACCGGTGCGGCTATTGCTCCACGCCGAATCCGAGGCCCAGGCACATTACATCTCCAAACTGGCGGCAACCATCAGCTCCGTGCTCTCCACCGAGACGCGGATCGATCCCCAGAGCGCGCTGTCGATGCGCATGGCCACGGATCTGAGTGACGTCTCGGCCATCGATGAGCTGCAGATCGTGCACCTCGATGAATTCCAGCTGCCCGAGATGAGCGCGCGCGGTGCGCGAGACGGCCTGCGCGTCTTCACGCGCGACGAGTGGACGCGCGGCGCACAGCAAACCTGGGATGATTTCATCCCACGGCTTGCCGCGACGGCAGCCGGAGTCGGAAATCAGCTCGTCGCGGCGCCGTTCTACGCGGACATCGGGTTTCTCGTCTATCGCACGGGCGCTGTGGGAGGCCTCGAGCTAGCGCTCGCCGACACGAGCCTGCCGCCCGCAGAGCTCTGGCAGCGCCTGGCAAGCGCGTGTGAGGCATGGGAACGCGACCAAAGCGCACGCGCTCCGGAATCGGACGGGCCGGCGTTATTCTTCGACTTCCCGCACGTCACGCTCGAGAACTACACCTGCCTATTCCTCGAGATCCTGGCCTGCTTCGCACCTCCGCCCGAGGTCAGCGCCGACCGGGCCAAGTCCTGTCACTTGATCGACTGGCTGAGCTCGCCTCATGTGCCGCGCGCCGCCGCCATCTTTTGGCGCTTGGGTATGCGCGCCCACGCAGCGGACGCGGAGCGTCGCCGTCGCGCGCGCGAGCGACGCGTCACGAGCGGTGATCTCGACGCCCGGCCGCACCAGATCACCAGCGGAGACAGAACGCTCAACTCCGATCTCGAGGCGCGCTACGACGAGGCTTCCGATGTCGAAGGGTCGTTCTTCCGAGTCTCGCCCAAAGCCCTGGTGTGGCGGCACTGGTACAGCACGCTCAGCCAGATGCTGTCCCGCATGACGCTCGACGAGCGCAGCAAGATCGTGGCCGTACCGGTCCCGGGCCGTTCCATGGCGGGCGAATGGTACATGGCGATCCCCTCCTACTCGGCGGCGCCTGGCGTAGGAATGAGGATTTTACGCCAGCTCGCATCGAGGCAAGCCAACGCCGAGCGGCTGTACGCCGGCGTTGGTTTGCCGACCCTGCGCTCTTTTTACGAGCGCGCCGACCCGCGCAGCCGTTTCGCTCCGAACTTCGCGGCAACTTCGCTGCAAATTCAAGACGCGATCGAAGGGGCGCTGCCGCGGTCCAGGTTCGGCTGCTATGCCGACGCTGCGGCGGTGCTCGGCCATCACCTGGTGCGGATGCTGGAGCTGCCGATGAGCAGCACGGCCGAGGTGCTCGATCAGCTCCGCGAAGAGTTGTGCTTCACGCGCAGCAAAGGCGATTGCGAAACGTGCCGGGGTGTTTCACACCAGCCACGCTAGGCTCGACTTGACCTTACATGCCTCGTTGGTCTGAGGGCTCAAACGTTCACCGGCCTCGCCTGGTTGCTGCTCTCGCCGATCGCGATCTTTTCTTCCAAGACTCACATGTCTTGTCGGGCGGGGGCCCCAGCCCCAGCTAGGGTCCTTGAGAGCCGTCTTCCGTGACAGATGAGTCAAGTTTCA
Source organism: Polyangiaceae bacterium (assembly GCA_035281385.1). Classification (GTDB taxonomy): domain Bacteria; phylum Myxococcota_A; class Polyangia; order Polyangiales; family Polyangiaceae; genus PMG-095. The sequence continues at coordinate 15,458 of DATEDZ010000028.1, read as the reverse complement.
CTGAACTGTCGGGTTCGAGCAGGTTTTCAGCTGGGCTACGCGACCCTTGCGACCTGGACCTCGAACGTTCGCCGGCCTCGCCGGTTTTGATCTCGTGGGTGGCTCCTACTCTCGCCGATCGTGATCTTTTCTTCCAAGACTCACATGTCTTGTCGAGCGGGGGCCCCTGCCCCAGCTAGCTCTTGGCCAGCAGCTTTTCGATGAGTTTCTCGGAGTACTTGGAGAGTTTCTTGAAAACGACGCCCATGCCCGGCGGATCGGTTTCGATGCGCACCACCTCGCCGATGCCCTCGATCACCTCGACGTCATCCATCACGACCGTGAAGCGTAGTGTCACTTGCGAACCGATCGGGAGCGGCGTCGAAGTCTTCACGAACGCGCCGCTGCGCGAAATGTTGGTCACGTACTCCTGGATGAACTGGTCGAAGGAGTCGAACTCCTTGTTGATGGTCAGGCGTTCGTGTTGTCGGGGTAGGTTTCCATCCGGCGGCTGTTGACTCATCGCGAGCCTCGCATCCGAAAGCGCTGGCGACTCGATCCCTCCGTCATTTGCCCTGCAGATCGAATTGCTCGATGTGATATTCGCGACGCGGGTTGAATTCGATGCGGCGCATGTAGCGCTTCTCGGCTTCGATTACCGCAGGCTTCTCCTCGCCCTGCATCAGATCGATGACTGCCGGATGCGCGTTCACGATCACCGAGTAGCCCGGTAGCGTGTGCCGCTCGCGCCGCAGCTGCCGCAAGATCTCGTAGGCGATGGTGGTGCGCGACTGAATCTGACCGGTGCCGTCGCAGTAGAAGCACGTTTCGTGCATCGTGCGGGTCAGGCTCTCGCGCGTGCGCTTGCGCGTCATCTCGATCAGCCCGAGCTCACTGATGCGATTGATCGTGGTTTTGGCCTTGTCTTTGGCCAACAGCTGCTCCAGCTGGCGCCAGACCTTCTCGCGATTTTGGCCGATGTCCATGTCGATCAAATCCAGAATCACCAGGCCGCCGATGTTGCGAAAGCGCAGTTGATAGGCGATCTCCTGAATCGCTTCCAGATTGGTCTTGAGCGCGGTCTCCTCGAGATTCTGGCTGCCCTTGCCGACGTAGCGACCGGTGTTGACGTCGATGGCCGTCAAAGCTTCGGCCTGGTCGATGATCAAGTAACCGCCGCTCGGTAGCGGCACCTTGCGGCTGAGCGCACGCGCGATCTCGTCCTCGATGCCGTAGGCGTCGAAGATCGGCTCGTCGCCGGTGTAAAGCTCGATGTGCTTCACCCGCTCTGGCATGAACATCTCGACGAAGCGCACCAGCCGTGCGTACTGCTCCTTATCGTCGATGACGATGTTTTCGATCTCGTCGGTGAACAGGTCGCGCGCCGTCTTCAGCACCAGATCGAGCTCGGAATAGAGCATCGTGGGAGCTTTGCCGCCCTCTTCCTTCTTGCGCGATACGTCCTCCCACACCTTCACCAGGTAGCCGATGTCGGCCTTGAGCGACTTCTTGGTCAGCCCCTCCGCAACCGTGCGCACGATCAGGCCGCCCTTGGGCGGCTTCATTTGATCTACGACTTCACGCAGCCGGGCTCGTTCACGCGCGGAACCGATGCGTTTGGAGACGCCGACGTGCTCGACCGTGGGCAGGTACACGGCGTAGCGACCCGGCAGCGAAACGTGGCTGGTCACACGTGCGCCCTTGGTGCCGATCGGCTCTTTGGAGATCTGGACGATGACCTCGTCACCCTCTTTCACGACCTCCGTGATCGGTACGGAGCGCGCGACGCGGGAGGCTTGCTTGTTGCCGCCGAGTCGTCCGCGGTCATTGCCGCCGGGTCGACCGCGGTCACGGCGTGATGAGCCGTCACGCGGGCGCTCGCCGCCGCGCGCCTGTTGCTGCTGCGGGAGGCCTTCACGATTGCCGCGCTCGCCGCCGCGCTCGGCGCTCCGCTCGCCACCGCGCTTGCGTCGTCGGCGACGGCGCTTGGGGCCGCCGCCGCTGTCCCCGCGGCCCGGAGCATCACCGCCGTCGTCGACGCGCGCCACCGCTTCCTCTCGTGGGGCAGCGTCGCGTTCGTCGTCGGGCTCTTCCTGCTCTTCTTCCTCTTCCTCGTCGTCGTCGGGTTCTTCGTCGTCGTCCGCGTCGTCCGCGTCGTCGGAACCAGACGGTCCGCTCGGCTCGCTATCCGGCTCCTCTTCCCCACTAGCGCTCGGATCACTGTCCGCGTCGTCGGGCTCGTCGTCCGCGTCGTCGTCCGCGTCCTCGTCATCGTCGTCCTCCGACGCAGGGCTTTCGGCTTCGGCTGGCGCGGCGTTCACGGCGCTCGGATCGCTGTCCTCGTCGTCGTCATCGTCATCGTCATCGTCATCGTCATCGTCGTCTTCATCTTCATCGGCGGCCGGCTTGGCAGGGGCAAAGCGCCGTCCACCTTCACCCTTGAAGCTTTCACCGTCCTCGTGGCGGTGTCCGCCGGAGAGGTAGGCTTCGAAATCGTCGGGCCGGATCAGGTCTTCGACGTGCAGGAAGGCAGCGCGCTCCTGACCCACGTCGATGAAGGCCGCTTGCATGCCAGGCAGCACGCGCGTGACCTTGCCGAGCACGATGTTGCCGACCGTTCCGCGCGCGGCAGCGCGTTCAATCTGCAGCTCGGCAATCACTCCCCCTTCAATCAGCGCAACACGAGTTTCACGAATATCGCAATTGATGACCAATGTGTTTTTGGGCATGTCCCTCGGACAAAGCGTTTTTCACGCGAGAAAGAAATCTTTCGCGTCGGACTGGCTCTGCTCCAGATGAGGGAGCCTTCAGGCCGCCAGCCCCTGAGGCGGCAGCGTGGGCCCCAGCTCGGCGGGGCAAAGCCTTGACGCTTGAGCGGAGCGCACCACGGCCACAACCGGCTGTCAAGTCGGCGAAAATCCTAGCAAAAACGGCGCGATACATTGCCGAGCTGCACGGCCAAACAACAGGGAGGCGGGGAGACGGGGAGGTCAGAGCGAGATTTTTGGGGTGCGCCCCGGGCAGCTCCACCAGGCGCCGTAGCCATCGTCGTTCGGCAATCGCGCGGAGCGGACCCACAAATCTCCCCGCCTCCCCGTCTCCCTGTTTGCTCGCCTGCCTTGGGGCAGGCAGGCTGGCGGGGCATGGCGGCGTCGCCTCACCTGGTTCTGGATATCGAGACCGTGCTCGATCCCGAGCTTCCGATCTCGCAGGCGAGCGAGGTCGAGCGGTTGCCGGCGCCACCGCACCACAAAATCGTGGTGATCGGCGCGCTGTTGTTCGACGCCAACTACCTGGTGCGCCGTATTGCAGTGATGGCCGAAGGCAAGGACGAGCCGGGCATGCTCCACGACTTTGCCCGCTTGCTCGAGGAGCGGCGGCCCTGCCTGGTCACCTTCAACGGGCGCGGCTTCGACCTGCCGGTGATCGCCACGCGCTGCCTGCGCTACGGCGTCACCTTCCGTCACTACTACCACTCGCGAGACGTCCGCTATCGCTTCACCGCAGACGGACACCTGGATTTGATGGACTACATCGCCGACTTCGGTGCCACCAAGAGCGCCAAGCTGGACGTCATCGCGAAGCTGTGCGGCATGCCCGGCAAAGTGGGAGTCGACGGCAAGGACGTCGGCCCGATGATTCACGCCGGCAAGCTGCAGGAGGTTCGTGACTACTGCCTGTGCGACGTGGCGCAGACGGCGGGTATCTTCCTGCGCCTGCAGCTGGTGCGGGGCGAGCTGGATCGGGATCGCTACCTTTCGGCCATGAACAGCTTGCTGCGTGCGATCCGCGAGAACCCGAAGCTTCGGCCCGTAGCGGCTGGCTTGAACGAGGAGCGGCTCTTGCTCCGCGAGTATGGCTCGCCACCGCCTCCGCCCCAGCTAAGCTTCTCTGGGGTCGGCGGGGCCCCGACCCCGCCTCCGTCAGCCGCACCCGAGGCGTCCCAGCCAACCCCGACTGGAGAAAGTGGATGAGCATGAGCGACTTGGTAACCAAAAAGTGTACGCCCTGCACTGCTGAAACGCCGCGCGTCCCTCCGGATGAGGTGACGCGGCTGCTCGCCACGCTCCCCGGCTACAAGGCGGATCTACTGGTCGGCAGCATCTCCAAAGTCTACGAATTCGGCGACTTCTACGAGACGATGGCGTTCGTCAACGCGCTGGCCTTCATCGCTCACGTCGAGGACCACCACCCTGATCTGACAGTCAGCTACAATCGCTGCTCGGTTACTTACTCGACCCACGCCATCGGTGGGTTGAGTGAAAACGACTTCATCTGCGCCGCGAAGATCGACGCCCTCGTACTGCATTAGCGATCTCGAGACGACGTTGAGCCCCGACCTGCGTGCCCTCGAGGCGGAAGTCACCGAGCTCCATCTGGAGGCGCGCAGTACCGCCGTGACCGACCACCGGCGTCAGTTGGTGGCGAAGCGACTTTCGGAGCTGCGCCTGCTTTATCGAAGCAACCCGAGCGCGTTCTCGACCGAGGTGTTGGGGATGCTCAGGGAGATAGCAGGGGCGGTAGCGGCGGAGACGAGCAGCGCGGGTTCGGCGCGGGCAGAGGTATTGCAGCCGCCGGACGAGGTGCTCAAAGACGTCTTCGGCTACGACAGTTTTCGCCCCGGGCAGCGCGAGATCATCGAAGCGGTGCTGGCGGGTCAGGATTGCGTCGGCGTGATGCCGACCGGCTCGGGCAAGAGCATCACCTACCAGGTGCCGGCTATCGCCTTGGGGCGCTTTGCGCTGGTGGTGTCGCCGCTGATCGCGCTGATGAAGGACCAGGTGGACGCGCTGACCGAAGCCGGCGTGTCGGCCACCTTCTTGAACTCTTCGTTGACGTTCGACGAGCGCCGTGAGCGCCTGGCCGAAATCACTCGAGGCAAGCACCGGCTGGTGTACGCGGCGCCGGAGGGGCTCGAGGCTTCAGTCGGTCGCCTGCTCAGCGAGCAGCAGCCGTCCCTCATCGCCATCGACGAGGCTCATTGTATCAGTGAGTGGGGCCACGACTTCCGTCCCGCGTATCGGAATCTCTCGAGCTTGAAGCGCCGCTTCGGCAACGTGCCGATGCTGGCTCTCACCGCCACCGCCACGCCGCAGGTCACCCGCGATATCGTCCAGCAGCTGGGGATGCGGACGCCCAAGCTGTTTCGCGGCTCTTTTTTCAGAAAGAACCTGCAGATTGCCACTTTCCAAAAGGGCGATGCGCTGGGGCGCACGACGCGCGAAGCCATTGCCAGCCTGGTGACATCACGGCCAGGCGAAAGCGGTATCGTTTACTGTTTGTCGCGCAAGTCGACGGAGGAGACAGCCGACTATTTGAAACAGCAGGGCTGTCGCGCTGCTTGCTACCACGCCGGATTGTCGCCGGAGCAGCGCTCCAAAGCGCAGGACGCGTTTCGCAACGACGACATCGACGTGGTGGTGGCGACCATCGCGTTCGGGATGGGTATCGACAAATCGAACGTCAGGTACGTGATCCACCGCGACCTGCCCAAATCCATCGAAGGCTACTACCAGGAGATCGGGCGCGCTGGTCGCGATGGCGCACCGAGCGATTGCGTTCTTTTCTATTCCTGGTCGGAGGTGGTGGCCTACGACCGCTTTGCCGACGGAACGGAGGACGACGCGGCCGCGGATCGCCTGCGCCTGCAGGCGCGCGAGATGTACCGGTTTGCCGAGTCGTCGCGCTGCCGCCACCAGCTGCTGGCGCAGTATTTTGGGGACAAGATGGATACTTGCGGCGAGAGCTGCGACGTCTGCCGGGGCAAAGTTGCGCTACCGCCCAAGTTGAAAAAATCGCGACGCGGGGGCGATACAGCCGCGCGGGCAGCAGCGGTTCGGGAGCTGTCGGTGGACGAGGAGCTGCTAACGCTGCTCAAGTCGCTACGCCTGCACTTGGCGCGCGAGCGCGGCGTGCCCGCCTACCTGATCTTCAACGACGCCACGCTGCTCGAGATGGCCGCCCGCAAGCCCAAGACCGAAGCCGAGCTCCTGCAGGTGCCAGGCGTAGGCCCTGCGAAGCTCGAGAAATACGGTGCGGCGTTCTTGAAGATGTTCAAATAGGATGAACGGAATCTGCTAGAGTTGGGGCATGGTCGCAGCGACACAGATCGGAGCGGAGGCGGGGCGATTCGAAGAAGAGCGCCGGGTGTTGCTTTCGGGCGTGCCGTGGGTGACGTACCTCGTGCTTCGCGACACGGTCGAGAGCCGGGGCGTCCGCATGACGTACCTGAAGGGGTGGTTGGAAATCGTGACGAATGGTCGGACGCATGAGGTGGGGAAGACGCAGATAGCTCGGCTGCTCGAGTTGTTTTGCTTGGAGCGGGAGATCCCGCTCTATGGATACGGGTCAACGACCTTCCGGAAAGAGGAAGCCGAGCGAGGCCTGGAGCCCGATGAGTGCTACAGCCGCGGTCGTGATCGCGAGACGCCGCAAGTTGCGCTCGAAGTCGTGGTCTCGAATCCCTTGCTCGACAAGCTGGAGGTCTACCGGGGCCTCGGCATCCGTGAAGTGTGGGTGTTCAGGGTGAAGCTTGCGGCATTCCAAGTGTTCACGCTGCGCGGTGATCACTACCAGCCCATCACGGAGAGTGAGGTGCTGCCCGAGGTCCCGCTGGCCCGCATTGCTGAGCTCGTGCGGCACCCGGATCAGCATGCTGCGCTGCAAGCGTTTCGCGCGGAGCTTCGGGCTACTTCCGACCAAGCGCCGCGTTCTTGAAGATGCTCGAATAGCGTGGAGCAACTGAGGAGCAGCAAGAAGAGCTCGAAAAGGCCGAGGTCGCCATGTGGTCCTGGTACCTCGAATGGAGCCAGATCGCCCGCGTCGCCATCAAGCAGCGCGCGCTGCGTGCCGTCCAGGGTCTTGCCAAAGACTACCTTGCCGTGAGCCAGACCTCGCGCCCGAATCACAAGGCTGGTCTGATCAAGAAGGCAATCGGGAGGGCCAGGAACGAATACGAAGCCCTCCGAGGAGCGAAAGAGGCTGAGCAGACCGGCCGCGTCGATGTCAAGGCACAGGCGCTATGAGACCGCGACGGCGGGGGCCGTTGCGATAGAAAGGGCCTCGCACTCACCACGCGCCTCGCTGATCGCCCGCGGGGGATCACGACGCAGTGTGAGCGCCTACACCTTTGCTTGCCCCAATCTCCTAATCTCAATCTTTCAGCTCAACCGCCGCCACCGCCCGCCTGACGCCGGTGTTTCGCGATCAGCTCGCGTACGGCGGGGACCAAGGGCTTCGGCACGCCCATGATGGTTTCGCTGCCCTCGGCAGCTGCCTCGTCCTCTGCCACGGCTTCGTCTTCCGACTGCGACTCGTAGTGGGCCAACACCTTTCGCACGCGCTCTTCGTCCCATCCGGGCGGGAATGCTTTCTGAGTCATCTGGATTACTTCTTCCTGCGTCGCCGCCGGAAGGCGGCCAGTGGTTTGCCTTGGAGCTCGTAGGCCGTGATGACGAACACGCTGTTTGGAGTCGGATCCGGTGCTCGGTCCAGCTCACGTCATCGTAGCCGTACCAGGCCATGTACGTATTGCCGATGCGCCTGAGGCGGAGCCATTCATTGGGAAACTCGCGCGCGAACGTACCCTAGCGTATGTGGCACGCGGGGCCGAAGCGGAAGGTGTCGAGCCCCACCAGGAAGCTTTCGCCGGTCACGTAGAGACCGAAGGCAGGGAAGGGGGCGTTGGCCGTGAAGGTGACGCACCGCGTTTGCCAATCGCTGGCCATTTCCAGCTCGCTGAGCGGAATGGTCGCTAGCTCTTCATGCACACTGCAGATGGGCTCGAAGGCCATGACGCCGAAATGCAGCGCGCCGCGTGGAGCCGAGTCGGCGAAGTTGATGACGTCGAAATACAGATGCTGCTGCTCACCCGCCGCAAGCGCGGGCCTGAGAAAGAAGGCGACCTGCAGCGCGCCGCCGGTCATGCTGCAGAACGACTCCTCACAGCTCCGCGTCGAATCGAACCTGAGAAACGATTCGGGCGGGTCGACGAAGCGGACCAGCCCCGGCGTCGTCGTGGAGCAGGTGTCCCACCCTTCTCCCTGCGGCCTATCGAAACCACCTCCTTCGAGGCGACCGTCGCCCGCGTCTGAAACGTTGCGGTTTTCTGGCACGAAGCTAGACCCCGCCGCGGCGGTCGAACCACTGACGCCGCTCGTCCCGCTCACGCCACCGGCGCCACTCGCGCCTCCTGCCGCACTCGGCCTTTGCTCCGTGGCTTTGCCGCCACAGCCCAGCGCCACCAGCGCGCTCATCAGCAGCGAAGGCTTGCGCCTCATCGCTCGTCCACGACCTGATTCGAGCCGACCGTCACGGGCACGGCGAGCTCCAGACCAGCCTCACGCCAAACCATGGCGCCACTCTATCATGTCTCAGCTGACGGCAACGACCGGCCGGCAAGCGCCCCGCGTCAACGGCGCACCTGCCGACCCTCGCCGAGGTTGGCCAAGCTATCGCGCTACGACCGCTTGCCGATCAGCGCGTAGGTCGGATAAGCGGCCTCTCTAGCGGGCGCCCACGTCGGTTTGTGGAGCGCCGTGGGCGGTCAACGGGCGAACCGGCCCAGGTCCGGACGGAGCTCGGCCCCCTGGCGCGCGCCGTGCAGCTGGGTAGTTTCGACGCAACACTGGCCAGATTTCCACGTTTTGTGAAATTCCTCGATCTTCCAACGCTTCCTGTTGCATTCAAAATCCACCCGGAACCCGGCTGCCTTCGAACCAGCGTAGTGACCAGCGCAGCAGATGGGCGTGATTCATGCGGCTCTGCTTCCGAGCAGCGCTTCGAGGCACGGTGCGACGACGCTGCGTAAGGCGGGTGATGGAGCCTGGTATTCGGCGAGCGCGGCGACGATGCGCGCCTGCACGGCGTCGTAGTCGCGCTCGAGCGCCCAGCGCACGAACTGGAACGCGAGCTCGGCGTGGCGCTGCTCGTCGCGCGCGATCTGCTCGTAGGCCGCGCGGATCACCGGATCCGAGGCGGTGTCGGCCGCCTCGAGCGCCTCGAGCGCGGCGCCCGTTTCACCGAAGCAGCCTTCGGCCAGCACCAGATCCACGATCTCCTCGAGCGAAGTGGCGTTGAGGCTGCGATCCACGTCGAGCCGGCCCGGGCCAACTGCGTGGCCGGCGTAGGCGCTGGCGAGCTGGAAACAAAGCTTGGTGTGGGCAGTCTCGTCGGCGAGCGCCTGCGTGCAGGCTTCGACCAGCGCGGGCGGCGCGCCCAGCGACAGCAGCTGCAGGCTGAAGCGCGCGAAGGCCGCGATGCTGGCGTGCTCCATCTGGCCCATTTTCATCCAGTGCTCGGCCAGCGCCGCGCGCTCGGGGCGAGTGAGGTGGGAGGTAGCGGGCGTCCAGTCACGCTGCGCGAGCCAGGCGCCCGACTCGACGATCGGCGCGAGGCGCGCCGTGCGTTCGACCAAGAAAGGACGTCCGCAGACCGCATAGTCGCACTGTCGAAAGGGGCCGAGCTCTCCCCAACCGCACGGCACACCGTCCTCGCAGTCGTTGTCGCCGGTGCACTCGTCCTTGGCGGTTTGGCAGGCGAAGCCGGTGTAGCCGCAACCGGCACCGTAGCTGGCGCAGCGGTACCAGGGCCCGCAGTCGCTGTCGGTGGCACACTGAGCACGCTGGCAAAAGCCGGCGGCCGGATAACCGGGCGCGCAGATGCAGATGGAGCCCGTGCCGCAATCCTGGTCGGTTCGACACCCGGAGCGACAGGTCGCATTGCCGTATCCGCCCGCCCCTTCGAAATCTTCGTCGCCCCCTCCGCAGTAGCCGAGATCGAACGCGTCGCACACCGCAGGCTGACCCGAGCAGATCACGGTGCCGTCGGCGCGCGGCCGCACCGGCGGACCCTCGCCCCCAGCGCCCGCGCTCGCTGGCTGGCCGCCGACAGCTTCGGGAGGGGCCTGGCACACGATGGCCGTCGGTCGGTGCGAGTATCCTTCCTGGCAAGTGACGAGTCCCGTCACCGGGTTGAGTTTGGGTGCGGTGCAGCTCGGCAGCTGCGGTCCTGATCCTCCGACCACGATCGGCCCGCCTCCGCCGGTGCCCACGATCGGTCCGCTTCCGCCCACACCAACCACCGGGCCTGGACCCGTGCCTGATCCCGGGTCGGTGCCGACGCCCGCTCGGCCTCCCGGTTTACCCGAGCGCGAGCCGCCCGTCCCCGGTCCCTCGTCATCACCGTCGCTCCTCATCACCCCGCCGCAAGCGATCGGCACGAGCCCCGCCGCTGCCAGAAGAGACAGCCGCAGCGTGGCGACGCGGGACCGCAGATTCGAGCTCATGTTCCGCTGTTGTGCAACGGATGTGCCAGCCAAAAATCCCGAATTGGCGCAGTTTTCAGGGGTTTTACGTGCGTGGTTTGGCACACTGGCACACGAATCTCGGGCCCAGATCAGGCCGCAGGATCGCGCCTCAGGGCTCGCGGTAGAAGCGCGGCACCCGACGTGAGACGTCAGTCAGAACCTCCCACGGGATGGTGCCTAGTCGGGCGGCGATCTCTTCGGCCGAGATGGCGTCCTGGCCGAGCGGGCCCTTCTGCGAACCGAGCACCACGCAGTCATCCCCAACTCGCACGCCTTCGACCTCGGTCACGTCCAGCATGGCCATGTCCATGCTGATGACGCCCGCAACCGGCACGCGCTTACCGCGCACGAGCAGCTCCGCGCGATTGGACAGGGCGCGCGACAGGCCGTCGGCGTAACCCATCGGAATGGTGGCGATGCGGCTGGTGCGCGAGGCCTTCCAGGTCGCGCCGTAGCCTACACTTTGACCCGCCGGAATTTCCCGCACTGCGACGAGCTCCGTCCGCACCTGCATGACGGGCCGTAGTTCCTCACAGATGCCGCTGCGCGGCTCGACGCCGAACAGCGCGATCCCAGGCCGCACCACGTCCAGGTGCGCGCGCGGGCTCTGTAGGATGGCGGCGCTGTTGGCCGCGTGGCGAAGCGGCACCTCGACGCCCAGGCTCTTGAGCGCCTGCGTCGCCTCGTCGAAGAGGTCGAGCTGCGCGTCGATCGACTCCGGATCACCGCCGTCTGCGCAGGCAAAATGGGTCATCAGGCCGCTGAGCCGCACCTCGCGATGGCGCGCCAGCGCCTCCGCCATTTTCGGCACCTCGCGCGGCATCACGCCGAGGCGCGACATGCCGGTGTCGATCTTGACGTGCACGGTCGCGGGTTCCGCCCCGCTGTAGCGCACCTCGTCGGCCAGCTCTTCCACCTGGGCCGGATCATGCAAGACCGGAGTCAGGGAGTGGCGGAGCACTTCGCCGAAAGCGTGGCCGTAGTAGCCGCCGGTGATCAGGATCGGTACGCGGATGCCGGCTTGCCGCAGCTCGATGCCCTCTTCGAGCAGGGCCACGCAAATGCCGGTGGCGCCAGCACGCTCCAGGGTACGCGCCACGCCCTTGGCGCCGTGGCCATAGCCGTCGGCTTTGAGCACGGCCCAGACCTCCGAGCCCTTGGCCGTGCGCTGCATCACCCGCAGGTTGTGGCGCAGATTGGCCAGGTTCACTTCGGCTCGCGTCGGCCGGACCGCGTCGGCCGGCACGGCGCGCTGCGGCCGCAGCACCCGCGGCAGTGGGGTGGCGAGGGGCGAGGCAGAAAGAACGGTTGCGGAAACGGCGGGCTGTCGCAACGTCATCGTCTCGAGCATCATCGGTTAACCTTTCGAGCCGCCGCGCGTCAACTTAATCGCTCAATTCGTCCACCCACGCTGGAGCAGGTCCGCCACGGGCGGACTTATGCGCCGGCGACCCTGAAAGCATGGACCGTTGAAATCGAGAACCGGGGTGAGCGTGGCAGCTCACTCGAAACAACGCTGCATGCACTTCTTGTAGTCCGGGTCGCAGCTTTTGCAGGCGGTGCTCTTGGCGCCTTCGGCGCAGGCTTCGTTGCAGCTCGAAAACGCGCTGCGGCAGGCGCTGGAGCAATCTTCCCCGGGGGCGAGCCTGCCAGACGAGACCGGCGGGGCTGAGGAGGGGGTGGGCGGCGCTTCGCCGGGCGCGTTGACGCGCGTTGCGATGGGTGGCGGCGAGGCGTGCACGCTGGTCGGGGCCGGCACCACCAAATAGAACTGCCGCGTCTCCTGCTCGGTGTCGTCGCCACCAATCTTGAGCGCTGGAGGATTGGCATCGCCTGCCGCGAAGGCACGCACGCGGCGTCGAGCGTACTCGAGCCGATCGCGCGACTGCCCATAGGTGTAGCGGTCGAGCCAGGTGGTCCAGCACGCCTGGCGGTGGCTGCTCGCCACCTCGAGCTCCAGATCCAATCGGTAGCAATGTTCGAAACGCACGTTGCCCTCGTAGATCGACTGCACGCTCGGGCCGCAGCTGAGTAGGCACAACGGGCCGAAGGCGAGACCGAGGAGACGGAGACTGCCGCGCGTCACGTCCAGCATCCTAACACGCGGGCAATCACGCCTCACACCCCCAGTAGCGACTCGCGGCAGGTGCTACAGCGATGACTCGCTTGGCTCGCCAGCTGCGCCCGGCTTCCGCAATCTGGCTCGCGCGCTTCAGCGGTCGCCGGGCGTGCGGGGGTCGTTGACGCGCGTGACGCGCTGACCCTCGCGCTTGAACAGGTTGCCCCGAAAGAGGGTGGACTTGCCCGCCTCCCAGGTGCGCCAGATCGAGTCCGGTGGATAGGCCACCGCCTTAGGAAGCGAGGGGATGCCAACGGAAGCGGGACGGGGTTTGCGGGCGGTCATTGGAGCCGGCCCCATACTCCCGAAGGCAGCCGCCGTCTCGATCGAAACGAAATCGAATGAACAGGTGCCCCTGGCAGCTTCGCGCCCCAACAGGACCGGGCTCGGATCGGTGACTTTCAGTCGTCGGTCGGGATTTGGGCGTACTCCCAAAGCTCGTCGAACTTCGCGCGCACCCAGGGGTCGAGCTCGCTTGCGAACGCGGGTGGCAATGCGTTGGCGCGAATGAGCTGGATGACGTCGTCCAGATCGCGGGGGCGATCCGGCGCGGTCATCCCGCTGGCAAGTTTCAATTCCACCAGCTTCGGCAAGGTGATGGTTTTCGTTCCGCCGAGATCGACGGCGACCATCGCCGGATCCGGGAATGTAACCGGTTTCGGTCGTCCGTCACCTGGGAAGTCCCCTGTCAAGAGCACGTCGATTTTCACGTTGTGCTCCGTGTCACGCATCCCCTTCGAGCCCGCAAAACGTTCGACCCAACCTTTGCCGAGCCAGCGGTCCTTGAATCGACGCAGACCCTCCGCCGTCAAGAGCACGTCGACGTCCTGAGTTAGCCGCGCGTGACCGTACGCGGTGACAGCGAGCGCGCCGCAGATGACGTAGGGCACGTCCATCTCGGCCAGCGCCGCGGCCAAGCGCTTCGCAGCCCTCTGAATATCGGCATCTCCCATGAAGTATCTCCGCGCCAGCTCGAGACCAGCTTCGTAGTTCTTTCGGATCTGCTCGGCCGACAGCATCGCGGCAGTTTAGCGCATCACCAGCCCCAGCGCCCCGCGTCCGGGGCTTCACGTTGCTCGCCCCAACACGCGGCCACAATGCTATGTGGAGACGGTGTTCACAGGACTGGTTGCCGGCACCGGCACGCTGAAGTCGCGCGAGCGGCGCGGTCCGGGTTACCGGCTCGTAGCGGGCACGGCGGGCGTCGCAGGTTTCGAGCAACTCGTCATGGGTGAGTCGATCGCGGTGAGCGGGGCGTGTCTGACCGTGGTGGCCTTTGGCCCGGATGTCTTCGAGGCGGACGTTTCGATCGAGACCGCGGAGAAGACGACGCTAGGCCGAGTCGCGGTCGGAAGCGAGCTCAACCTCGAGCGCTCGCTCAAGGTCGGCGATCGCTTGGGTGGCCATTGGGTGAGCGGGCACGTGGACGGCGTAGCTCGCGTCGAGTCGATCGAGGTGCAGGGCGACGCCTGGCAGGTGTCGGTCGCGTTCCCGGCCGAGCAGCGCCGCTTTTTGGCTCCCAAGGGCTCGGTCGTGCTGGACGGCGTCTCGCTCACCGTGAACGAGGTGGACGGGCTAATCTTGAGGGTGGTGCTCATTCCGCATACCCGTAAGGTGTCCAATTTCAAGCATCTGGTGCCCGGAACCGAGCTGAACCTCGAAGTGGATCTGGTGGCGCGCTATCTGGTGAGCTACCTCGAGGCCACGCGCTCGACCTAACCATGTCTGCCAGCCCTCCCCACCTCCACGATCTCGACTCGCAGCTCATCGAACGAGTCACGCATGGCATCGAGCAGATCCGTGCCGGCAAGATGCTGATCCTCGTGGACGACGAGGATCGCGAAAACGAGGGTGATCTGGTGTTGGCGGCCGATCAGGTCACGCCAGAAGCCATCGCGTTCATGGCCAACTTCGGGCGCGGGTTGATCTGCCTGACTTTGACTGAAGAGCAGATAGCCCAGCTCGAGCTGCCGATGATGGCGGCGCCCGGCCGCAGCGGCCCGCGTCTCGGCACCGCGTTCACGGTCAGCATCGAGGCCAGTCAAGGCGTCACGACCGGCATCAGCGCCGCGGATCGGGCGCAGACCATTCGCGTCGCCATCAATCCCGACGCCAAGCCGACCGACGTGGTGGTGCCCGGTCACGTGTTCCCGCTGGTCGCGCGCCGCGGCGGCGTGCTGGTGCGGGCCGGTCAGACCGAAGGCTCGGTGGATCTGGCGCGTCTGGCGGGACTCTCGCCGGCTGGCGTGGTGTGCGAGATCGCCAACGACGACGGCACGATGGCGCGCATGCCGGATCTCGAGCGATTCGCGGAGCGCCACGGCCTTTTGATCCTGACTATCGCCGATTTGATCGCGTACCGCTTGCAAACCGAGGCGCTGGTTTCACTCGTCGCCGAGAGCCAGCTGGAGCTCGATCGCACACGCAGCAGCTGGCGCGCTTGCGTGTTCGAGGCGGTGCACGAGGGCAAGCAGTTTCTGGCGCTGGTAAAGGGCAATCCGACCGCGGAAAAGCCGACACTCTGCCGCATGCACACCGGTTCGAGCCTGGCGGACGTATTCAGCTCCACGCCTAGAGAAGGAGCGCGCAACCTGGCTGAGGCCATCGATTCCATCGAGGCTGCTGGGGAAGGCGTGATCGTCTACATCCCTCCCGCGCTGGATTTGAAGACCGAGCTGACAGCGGCGGTGCGCCGCAGTGATCCGAAGAGCTCACCGCCAGCGTCGGTGCCGCCGATTCCGACGAGCACCGCAGCGCGGCCGCACGGCGGAGCGCTCCGTGAATATGGCCTCGGTGCGCAGGTGCTGCGTTCGCTCGGCCTGGGCAAGATTCGCCTCCTCACCAACAACCCGCGCAAGATCGCGGGCATCCAGGGTCACGGCTTGACGCTCGTGGAGAGCGTGCCGCTGGTCGCCATGAAGGACTGAAAGCCGGGATGGGCGCGCGCACCACGGCTCGAGAGGCAGCCCTACAGATGCTGTTTGCCATCGACGCGACAGGTAGCGACGTGGAGCAGGCGATCCTGGACTTCTGGCGCGAGCTGCCGGGCGATGC
>DATEDZ010000027.1:0-27569 GCA_035281385.1 Polyangiaceae bacterium | reverse complement strand
GCAGCGACGGCCCCTCCCGTGGCGCGCGAAGCGCGACACTTGGGAGGGGCGGCGGCACGCGCAGGCGGCGCAGCCGCCGAGCATGGCGCGGGGTGGGCATCCACTACCCCCTCTAGAAAAGCGCCCAACTCGAGGCTAGTGGGCCTCGGTCTTTCGGTGTTGCTGGTGCTCGGTTGGCTGACGCGCGTGACGGCAGCTGACATGGATTTCGAAGAGCGACAGCAGCTGCCCTGGCTGGTGCTCGGCGCAAGCCTCGCGCTGATCCCGACCCTCGGAGGTTTCCCCGGTGCGCGTGTTCTGCTGCTACCCAACTTGGGATTCGCGCCCCTGCTAGCGGTACTGATTCGCCGTGGAACGCGCCGGCCAGGTGCGGTCGGGATAGCCGCGGTCGTGCTGGCGATCTTCAATGTGGTACTGCCGCCCTTCGTCAACTGGGGCGGCACGGCGAACGCGGCCCACATCGCACGGCAGGTGGAGCGCATCGCGCGAGAAGCAGAAATCGGACCCGCGCGACCACGTGTGTTCGTCATCGGCGCCTCGGATCCGATGGTCACGATGTACGCGGGAGCCGCCTTGCTGACGACGACGCCAACGCGCCTCGCGTGCTGGTCCATCTTGTCCGGTTCCAAGCAAGCGCACGAGCTAGAGCGCAGCGGGACTCGAGAGTTGGTCCTGCGACCGCTCGAACAGCCGCTGCTGCGCGGGGCTTTCGAAACCCTGTATCGCGCTCGCCGCGAGCCGCTTCAGGTTGGCGATGCGGCGCAAAGCTGCGGCGCCAGCTTCCGCGTTCTGGCCACCGAGCAAGGACTACCGACTCGAGTCCATATTACCTTCGATCGGCCGCTGGACGACCCCAGCATTCGCATCTTGGTCTGGAGGAATGGTCGCCTGGTAGCACTGCAGCCGCCAGCCATTGGAGCCTCGAGCCATATCGCGTGGTCAGCCGGGCCGCTCGGCTTGTTCTAGCGGGAGCCGCAGGCCACCGCCCGACGAGGCATGTGAGTCCCGGAAGAAAAGATCAGCGCGGCGTGCCCAAGCAAGATTGTACTGAAAATCAGTTCAATTGATGACGTAATATACTGATTGTATTGATGGCGGGCAGTGCGTAGGCTCGAGAGCAGGATGCAGCAGCGTCGCACTTTCATGCGCGGTATCGTCTTCTCTTACTTGGCTGCTTACTCGGGCGCGTGTGGCGGGCGCGCCGAGCCTACACCCTTCGACGGTCCGCTGGACGGGCCCGCTGACTACCGTGTTCCCAGATATCCGGACCCAGGCTCGACGGGAGACCTGTGCGCAGATCCGCCGAGCTCGCTCCGCACCAAGCTGCTCTGGGAGCAAGGCCTTCCCCTCTACGGCATGGACGCCGTGCCCTACTTCGCCTTCTCGGGCGACGGCAGCAAGCTGATCACGCCGAGTGACCAATATGGCAAGGGCAACGGGCTCTTCGCGGTTGCCGATGGGGCCCGTATCACGGGAACCAAAGCACGCGTGCTCGGTCGCGATGCAGCTTGGTCGCGCGAGCTGCGTGGGCCGGATCTGCGCGGCCCAGCTGGGGAAGTGAGCGTCGTCGACCTCGAGCTCGAACAGACCCTGCTGTCGCTCGGTCCGGTATCGCAGCTGGTTAGGCTTTCGGCGGACGGCAAATACGTGTTCGGCGTGTACTGCCACGACCGTGACCGGCTAGAGCGGCGCGGGATTTCCGACGGCGAGGTCACGGTCGTCCCGCTGAGCGCGGAGCTGAGCCCCTGCCCCCTCGACTATTACACTGGCTACGTCGACCTCAGCGCCCCGTTCGTGGTCAGCAGCTCGAACGACAGCGCCGCGTTCCTGGCCGATCAGGGCCGCGATCTGGTGCTCGCGAGCTTGTCCGCCGGGACGACCAGCGCGCATACCCTCTACGAAGCGGCTCCGCCAGACCAGTGGCCACCCGCCGATATGATAGTCGGACTGGCGCTTGCTCCGAGCCAGCGCGCACTTTCGACCGTCAACGGCACCGGCGTGCTGCGCATTTGGAGCTACCCCGGGCTCGTGCAGTCGCTCCCCGATATTCAGCTCAGCGTCACACACGCTTTCTCCCGCGGCTGCTATTGTGCCCCGCGCGACTTCGCACCGGTGGCCTGGTCGCCCGACGAGCGTTACCTCGCAACCGCCGATGAAGCAGGCAATACGGTGCTGCGGCGCGCCTGTAGCGGCAGCGTCGTCACCACGCTTCAGGCTCCGAAGCAGGCCTCCTCCTTCGAGGGCTATGCGCAGGGACCGGCTTTCATCGCCTGGAGCCCCAATGGTCGGGGCCTGGCCGTGCTCTCGATCTCCGAAGAGTACGACGGTACCGTCTCGTACTACGAGCTGTCGGAATAGGGCTAGGGCAACGTTACCTGGCGGGACCCCTTCCTACTTCAACGCAGCTGTCTGCAGATTCGCACGGTCGGCTCGGCGGATAGCGCTGCAACGTGCGAATCTGTGGACAGGGGCGTCTGCAGATTCGTCCCTTCGGCCCCCAGGCCGCGGCTGCAAGGTGCGAATCCGTGGACAGGGGGCTGCCGCCCCGCAGCCCAGTTTGCAGAAGGCCGCCGTGCCGGTTGCCGGTCTAGACTACCGGCCGAAAGCCATGACCCTGGGCAAGCCGACACCGATTCTGAGAATCTTCGACGAGGCGAAGGCTCGCGAGTTCTATCTCGACTTCTTGGGCTTCAAGCAGGATTGGCAGCACCGCTTGGACGATGCGCAGCCCCTCTACCTGCAAGTGTCACGGGGCGAATGCGTGCTGCACCTGACCGAGCACTACGGTGACTGCAGTCCGGGCGCGGCGCTGCGCATTCCGGTGGTCGGTCTCGACAGCCTCCACACCGAGCTAAAATCCAAGCCGTATGGTTACGTGCGCCCATGCATCGAGAACATGCCTTGGGGCACGCGCGACATGTCGCTCAAGGACCCGTTCGGAAACCGCCTCACCTTCACCGAGCTGAAGCTGACTTAGGGCCCGAATGTCGGCGTTGACCTAGTGTGCCGAGTCCGTAGTTGTCCAGGAAATGCCTTCGGCACACTAGGGAATTCGCGGAGCGAATTTGCTCTGGGGGTGAATCGCCCGGAGGGCGAGAGGGGACTAGTGCCGTGTCTCGTAAGTCGCAATCGTTCCGATTGCGACTTACGAGGCTTGGCTTCGCCAAGCGCGCGGCTATGCCGCGCCAGCACTAGCACTTCCTCGGGGGCGTCCCGCCCCCGGAAACTGGCTGCGCCAGTTTCTCCCCCTCGCCCGCTTACGCGGGCGGCTAGTGCCTCCGCTTGCTACCCTCACGCGCTTCTCGTGCCGCTCGCTGGCGATTGCGACTTTTGAGACGCGGCACTAGTTGCCAGAAACGCGGCCGATGGGTCGTATCGTGGCTTGCTCTCTCAGCTGGGCCTTTTGCTCCTGTGGGGCCGCGATGAGCTGGTTCAGCTTGCTGTGCAAGACGTGTAACGTGCGGTTTCGCAGCACGGCGGTGGTCGGATAAACGTCCCCCAGCTGCTGCACGGATTTCACCTTCGCGGTGACCCAGCCGTCCTCGCTCGACAGTGAGAAAGCCGAGTTCGAGCTGCCCTCCGGCGTGCGATTGGCAATGATCACCAAGTCCTGCTTACCGACGAGGTTGAGCCCGTCCCCACCGACGAAGGTTTGGTCGACACCGACCTTGGAGAAGGCGGTGGGACGATCGAGCGGCACTTTGAAGAGCGTGCCATCGCTCTTCTTGATGACGAGCAGGTAACCGTCAGGGTGAACGATCAAACCGTTGAGGTTGACGGCGGTCCCAGAGAAGCGGTCGTCTTTGAGAAAAATGCTGGCGCTACCCTCGGATGTGACCCTGTAGATGACGGGGGAGAAGCTGTCCGTGATGAACGCGTTGCCGCTCGTGTCGAGCGCGATGCCGTTCACCAAATGCGGCCCGTCGAGCAGCGGCGTCAGATCGACGTAGTTGAGCGGCTTGCCGCTATCGAGATCGTATACCCCGACGCCAGCGAGCTTCTTGGGGCCAGCCGCCGACGGCTTGATGCCCGCGCCCAAGTCCGAATTGACCGCCCAGATCCGCCGCCGCCCGGCGTCAACCGCGATGCCGAGCACCGAGCACAGGCGGGGGTCATCGACGAGGAGCGAAACCTTGCCCGCCTGGTCGACCTTGTAGATAGCGCCGTCGCGAACGGAGCTGAGCAAGAACGTGTCGTCGCTGCTGTTGTATTCAATGGTCTCCGGGTAGAGAGCCGGCCGATGCACCGTGAGCGGCGCTCCCTGGCTTTCGAAGATGACGGCGGGGCCGTGCGCACATCCCCCCATTGGCATACTGGTTCCCACGAGGATCGACACGGCGCGAAAGGCTCTAACAATGGACATGATTACCCTCTACTATCGACGTGAAATCTTCGAACGCCAAGAAGAAACGAGCACCAAGGACAAGCGAGCTGTCATTTTCGCCGGGGCGCGCGCTTCAGCGGAAGCTGATGGGCCAGTGCCGAAGCTGGCTCGACACACTCCGCCCAGGGCATAACACCGCCAGGTGGCGAAGTGTGCCTCGTGGCTCCCAGCTTGCGCCGGTTGGGATGCAACCCACTTAGCGACCGCGCTCATGCGCCTTCAGTGCCAAAAGCCGATGCTGAACGAAGTGTTGAGATACTGGCGTGCGCCATCGGCGGCGAGCGAGAGCTGCCAGTAGTCGAAGCGATCAACCAGGCCAAAGATGCTCCAGCGAAAGAGGCGCACGTCCAGCCCTCCCGTGCCGTGGATGCGCGGGCGCGCATCGGCCACCAGCGCTGGCTCGTAGTAGCTGCCGGCGCGCAGTCGCAAGTGATGCGCGATGACTTCGCTCTCCACGCCCAGTCGCGGCGATAGGATGGGCTCCGAATCAGCGGCCTCACCGCTGAAACCGAGTTGCCCGCCACCCTCGATGAGGGACAGCTCCGTGCTGATCGAGCAAGACCCAACCGGGTGTGCAATCGACATGCCGCTGGGCAGCGCTGACCGCCAGCCTCACTCGAGCGCCTCGAGCTTGACAGGCCGGCCGGGAAGTTCGATAGAAATGAGACCGTGCCCGGTCGGAAGAGTCAGGCCACGCTGACTGCGCGGCAGTTTCAAGCGGTGGCCAAGGCGCTCGCCGATCCCCGGCGGATGGCGCTGCTGGAATCGATCGGCAGCCAGCGGGAGTGCCCGTGTCAGAAGCTGTGCTCGGAGGCGGGAGTGACCAAGGGCACGGTTTCGCATCACGTGCGCGAGCTGCTGCGGGCAGGCCTGATTGGTGAGCGAAAAGCGGGGCAATACATGTTCTACGAGGTGCGGCGCGAGGTACTGGCGGCGTACGTGGCCGAGCTCATGAGTCGCGTGGCGCGAGTAGGCGGCGGCTGAGATCGTCCAGTTAAGTCAGCTGTCGTAGTTCCCGACGACGTGCTGATCGATTTCTTTGCAGTGCAGGCTTGCGGTGGGTGGCTGTGGTCCTATCCGAGTTTGACGGTTATCAAACTGTTAAACGACAGTAGCGAGGTCGGCTATGAGCTGGAGGTCTGTTTCGGCCCTGCGTCGCGGGGTGTCTGGATTCGTGCTTGTTGGAATCGTGCTCGGCAGCGGCGTGCTGCTGGCTGCCTGGAAGCAAGATACGACCGAAAAAGCTGCCGCCGCTGCGGCCAAGCAGCCTGAGCCGGTCGAGAAGGTCACGTTCGCGACGGCCGAGGCTCGGGAGCACCACGCGACGACGACGGCCATCGGCACGGTGCTGGCGCTGCGTTCCATCACGCTCAAGACTGAAGTATCCGGCAGCGTGGCGCGGGCGTCGCTCAAGCCAGGCGAGGTCGTCGAAGCGGGCACCATCCTGGTAGGGCTCGACACGTCGGTCGAACAGGCGGAGCTGCGTGCCCTGGATGCGCAAACCCGGCTCGCGCAGACCATGCTCGGGCGCCGCGAGGAGCTCTTGAAGCACGGCGCAACCACGCAGGATGAGGTCGATCAGGTGCGGGCACAGCACGACGTGGCGCAGGCGCAGGGCGCACGGCTCCGAGCGGTGATCGCAAAGAAGACGATTCGAGCGCCGTTTCGCGCGCGGGTCGGGCTCGCGGACGTGCACCCTGGGCAGTACCTGAACGAAGGCATCGAGCTGACGACCTTGCAGGGTGTCGCCGACGAGGTGCACGTGGACTTTTCAGTCGCGCAAAGCGTGGCCGCCGCAATTCAGCTGGGATCGAGCGTCGAAGTTCGCACCAGCCAGGGGCAGACCTTGAAAGCGCGGGTGCTCGCGGTCGACGCCAAGGTCGATCCCCAGACCCGCAGCAGGGCGGTGCGTGCTCGGCTCGACGGTGGGGCGAACGGTCCGGCGCCGGGAGCCTCGGTGCGGGTGCTGGTCCCGGTTGGCGACTCCAGCACAGCGGTAGTCATCCCGGTCAGCGCGCTACGCATGGGCCCGGAAGGGGACCACGTCTGGCTAGTGAAGGAGGAGCCAGGCGGCGCCCTGCGCGCGCACGAGCGCAAGGTGGAGACGGGGCCGGTGCTCGGTGAGACGGTGATCGTGCTACGCGGAGTCGAGGCGGGACAGCGGCTGGCCGCGTCGGGGTCCTTCAAATTGCGCGAAGGCGTCCGGGTGCAGGCTGTAGAGCCCGCAGCGGCTGCTCCGGCGTCGAAGTAGAGGCAGTAGCCATGCGGTCTTTCACCGATGTCTTCATCAAGCACCCGGTGCTTGCGTTGGTCGTCAACCTGGTACTGGTGCTGGTCGGACTGCGGGCTCTGAGCTCGCTGCCGGTGCAGCAGTATCCGCAGATCGAGAGCTCGTCCGTGGTCATCACCACGGTCTACACGGGCGCCAGCGCCGAGACGGTGCGCGGCTTTCTCACGACGCCGATCGAGCGCGCGGTCTCGGCCATCAGCGGCGTGGATCATCTGGAATCCACCAGTCGAGGCGGGGTCAGCACGGTGACGGTGCGGCTCAAGCTGAATCACAGCAGCACCGCGGCTTTGGCCGAGGTGACGGCGCGGCTTCAGCAAGTGCGCTCCGAGCTCCCAGCGGAAGCGGAGCCGCCCGTAGTCGAAGTTCAGCGAGCGGATCGGCCGTACGCCTCGTTTTACTTGAGCTTCACCAGCGACGAGCGCAGCCCGCCCGAGGTCACGGACTGGCTACTGCGAACGCTCCAGCCACAGCTTTCGACCTTGCCCGGCGTGCAACGTGTCACGTTCGAAGGCGGCCAACAGATCGCCATGCGCGTGTGGATCGATCCGGAAAAGCTGGCAGCGCTCGGGCTTTCGCCGGGCGACGTCTATTCGGCGCTGCAGCGCAACAACTACTTGGCCGCGATCGGTCGCACCAAGAACGAGCTCGTGCAGGTCAACCTGCTGGCCAACACGGATCTGCGCTCGGCCACCGAGTTTCGTGATCTGATCGTGTCCGAGCGCAATGGCGCGATCGTGCGCTTGAGCGACGTGGCGAAGGTCGAGCTCGGGGCCGAAGAGGCCGACATGGTCGCCAAGCATAGCAAGAAGGAGGCCGTGTACTTGGGCGTCTGGCCGCTGATCGGCGAGAACGAGATCGACGTGGCGCACCGACTACGCGCCGAGATGGACCGCATCCGTGGGACGCTGCCAGCCGACGTCGACATGCAAATGGCCTACGACGGCACGGTGTTCATGGAGGACGCGCTCGAGGAGATCACCAAGACGCTCACCGAAACCATCCTGATCGTGGGCGCGGTGGTGTTCTTGTTTCTGGGCTCCATCCGCTCGGCGCTGGTGCCGCTCGTGGCCATGCCCATCTCGCTGATCGGCGCCGCGATCGTGATGTACGCGGCGGGCTTCAGCTTGAATCTGCTCACCATTTTGGCCATCGTGCTGGCCGTGGGCCTGGTCGTGGACGACGCCATCGTAGTCGTCGAGAACGTGGAGCGCCACGTCCAGGCGGGACGAACGCGCCCCCAGGCGGCGCTGATCGCGGCGCGCGAGCTGGTGGGACCGATCCTGGCGATGACGGTCACCTTGGTCGCGGTGTATGCGCCGATCGGTTTCCAGGGCGGCCTGACGGGCGCATTGTTTCTCGAGTTCGCCATCACCCTGGCGGCCGCGGTCGTGGTATCCGGCATCGTGGCGGTGACGCTGTCACCGGTCATGAGCTCGCGTTTCGTGCACGAGCGCGGGCATGAAGGCCGTCTGACCAAGCTGGTGAACCGTGGCTTCGAGGTCGTGAAGCACACCTATGCGCGCCTGCTGGACGGCGCGCTCTCGATACGCTGGGCGGTGGTCGCCGCCTCCGCGCTCGTCACGCTGGCGGCGTGGCCACTGTACGAGCATTCGCGGCGCGAGCTGGCGCCGGTCGAAGACCAGAGTCACATCAGCCTGTTCATGCAGGCGGCGCCGGATTCGTCCTTGCCGGCCGCCAGCCGCGCCTCGCTCGACGTGGTCAAGGCGATCGAAGCCTTCCCCGAGGCCAAGTTCATGTGGTCACTGACTTCAAACTGGGGCGCGTTCGGGGGCATGGTCACCAAGAACTGGAAGGAGCGCGAGCGATCCACGGAGCAGATGTACGGCGAGGTCTACCAGGCGGTCTCGCAGATCCCGGGCCTGCAAGTGTTTCCTCGGCTCGATCCCCCCCTTCCGACGCCCGGTCAGTACGACGTCGAGCTGGTGCTGGCGAGCGACGCTCCACCGCATGAATTCTTGGCCAACGTGGCGCCGGTGGTGGGCGCGGGCTGGCAGAGCAGAAAGTTTCTGTACGTCGACACGGACCTGAAGATCGATTTACCCGAAGCGCGCGTCGTCATCGATCGCGAGCAGGTGGCAGATCTGGGGCTCGACCTGGCGAGCGTGGGGCAGTCACTCGGAACGCTGCTCGGCGGCGGCTACGTGAATCGCTTCAACTACTTCGACCGCAGTTACAAGGTCATTCCTCAGATCGGAGAAGCGGATCGCGCCAGCGTGGGGCCGCTGCTCGATCTCAAGATCAAGACGCCGAGTGGCGAGCTCGTCCCCGTTTCGACCTTCACACGTATCGAGACCGCGGTTGCCCCCCGCACGCTTCAACGCTTTCAGCAGCGCAACGCCTTGCGCGTGTTCGGTGGCGTGAAGCCGGGTGTCACGAAGGAAGAGGGCCTGGCCGTGCTGGAGACCGCAGCCGCGGCCGTGCCCAGCGTGACGCAAGACTACGCTGGCGAGTCTCGTCAGATTCGGCGCGAAGGCTCCGCGCTCACCACGACCCTCGGCTTCGCCTTGATCCTCATCTACTTGGTGCTAGCTGCCCAGTTCCAGAGCTTTCGTGACCCGCTGATCGTGCTACTCGGCTCCGTGCCGCTCGCGATCTCGGGCGCGCTGGTGTTCAGCTTTCTGGATTGGACGACGCTGAACATCTACTCGCAGGTCGGGCTGATCACGCTGGTCGGGCTGATCGCCAAGAACGGCATTCTGATCGTGCAGTTCGCGAACACGCTGCAGGCAGAGGGCAAGGCCAAGCTGGTCGCGCTGCGCGAGGCCTCGCTCACCAGGCTACGGCCGGTGCTGATGACCTCGGTGGCGACCGTGTTTGGTCACTTGCCGTTGGTCTTCGTCTCGGGCCCCGGCTCCGAAGCTCGCAACAGCATCGGCATGGTCCTGGTGACCGGCATGACCATCGGATCCGTGCTCACGCTGTTCGTCGTGCCGGTGTTCTACTCGCTGATCGCAGCGCAACATCAGCGCGACGATTTCGAAGAGCTGGACGCGCCGACGGGAGACGCGGTTCCTTTAGCGGCGCAGTGACGGTCGCCAGCGTAGAGACACTGAGTCAAGCGTACTACGCCTTCGGGCCGAGGCCCATGGCAGCGTCCGTTCGAGTGTAGCGTTTCGCCTTCGGGACCGGCGGATTGACACCCGACACCAAGCACGCCTCGAGCCAGCCTTGGAGGGCGTCGTGTGCAGCGTCGAGTGCCTTTTCTTCGGACTTGCCAAACGTGAGGCACCCGGGACAGTCCGGAAAGCTCACGTTGTAAGCGCGACCTTCTTTTTCGATGGTTGCTCGGTATTGCATTTGGGCACCTACTTCAAACCGGCAGCCTTCAGGATGGCGTGGGCCGTGCCGGTTGGGATGTCTTTCTTTGGATGCGGTACTGTGACGAGCTCGGCGCGGGTTGGGTGCTTGAAATGGCTCCAGCACGGCCTGACCGTCGATGGTCAGGCCCCAGACCGGTGGCATCGGGTCCGGCACGGTGACGGAAAGTACGCCCTCCTTCACGACTACCGGCTGCGCTGCCGGGTTGCGAAGCTGTCGGCAGCTGCCGTAGGCGTGAATGGTAGCTTGCTTCAAAATGACCTTCTTTAAAGAAAGCTAATTGACATGCTCTAAAATAACTGATTTTATAGATAGTGTTCATGCTGAAGGCGCTCAGAGCAGCTGAATTGTCGAGGCTGCAAAGCTACTACGACGACGAAGCCGCTCATTTCGTGGTGGTCCATGGGCGGCGACGCGTCGGCAAGTCGGTCATGCTGGCGCAGTTTTTGGAAGGCCGTCGAGGCGTCTACTTCGAAGCCTCTCAAGATGCCGAGCCCACAGCCGAGATCCGTCGGTTCCTGGCGGATGCATTCGCACAGCTCGGGATGGGCGAGGCCAGAGTGACTGCGGACGACTGGCTATCGGCCTTCTCGATCGTCTTCAAGTTGGCCCGCCCGAACCACCGTTTCGTGTTGTGCATCGACGAATTTCCCTGGCTCGCAGCGGAATCTCCCGACGCGCTGAGCTTGCTCAAACAGTTCTGGGATCGGCACCAGCACGACGCACGCCTCATGCTGGTGCTTTGCGGCTCGGATACGGGGGCACTGAAACGCTACTTCTCGGGCTCGGCCCCGGCCATGGGGCGTCGCACACGAAATCTCGAGGTCACGCCGCTGTCGCTGCGCGGCGTCAAGGCTTTCCTGCCCGAGTATGGCCACGCGGAGCTCGGCCTTGCCTACTTCGTTTGTGGGGGTTACCCCGGCTACTTGCGCCACTTGGATCCGTCGGTGTCGATGCGCCGCAACATCGAGCGCACGTTCCTCAGCGACGACCACGTCTTTGCGCGTGAAGCCGACTTCTTGCTACGCGAGGAGCAGATCTCGGACATCCCGGTGTATCTGCAGATTCTGCGATCGGTGGCTGCCGGGCGTCATCGCCTCAGCGAGATCGAGGCGGGGGGGCAGGCGCAACGGGCTCGCAGCGTACAACAGCTGGTGAGCCTGGGATTGCTGGAGAAGCGACTGCCCTTGGGAGGCAGCTCGGCGCGCCCGAAGTACTTCCTGACCAATCCGGTGCTCTGTTTCGGCCTGCGCTTTGCGCCGGCACTGCAGAGCTTTCTGCGGCTTCTGCCGCTGGCCGAGCTTTTCGTGCGCATTCAGCCGGAGCTCGACGCGTATTGGGGGAGGCGCTGGGAGGAGTGCGTGCTGTCTCATCTACCAGGGCTGCTGGCCCGCGAGGGGACGAGTGAAGTCCGGGCCTATGGCAGCTATTGGGACGACGCCCGGCACGTGCAGCTCGATGTCGTGATCCAGGAGAACAAGAGCCGCTGGCAATTCGGTGAGTGCAAGTGGGGTCCGGTATCGGTCGCCCAAAGCCTGGCGCAATTGCGGCGAGCAGTGGCGATGCACCCGTCCGCCAAAACGGTGGTGACACAACAGCTGCGTCTGTTCTCGATGAGCAAGCCCTCAGGTGCCAGCACCACCGGGCTCGTCGTGACGACGCTGAGAGAGCTTTTGGCCCTGCCGGGCTCGTCGCTGTCTCCGCAGTGAGCGTGAAGGGTCCGCTCGAGCCGCCGAGCACGAAAGATGCTAGGTTCTCCGGCGCGGTCGGCCCCATTCCGCAGCGAGTATTCAAGAACCCTTGGCGACGACGCGGCCCGTCGTCGCCGACACTTTGGTGCCGCTGCCGCGGAGCGTGAGGGCTTGACGAGCATATCGAACCAGAAGCGGGCGCTGAGGTTGACCTCAAAAGCGCTGATGGTGAGGCCAATGGCCGCCGACGCACCTCGCCAAAAGGTTTAGCGGTTTGCCGGGTATTTCGCGACTGGCAATTGCCAGTGAGGTCCGTCTCGAAAGCTCGTCCAGTCGCCACCCCACTCGATCGATATTTCCACGTCACGCGCGGCCTGTTTGATGATTTCCGAGAGGCGACCGTAGGCGGGCCAGTCCCAGATGGGCTGGCCGTTCTCGAGCGGCGCGATGTCGACGGCGTGACCGGTCAGGTGGCGGCTGTTCAGCGTTTGCGAGCGACCCTGAGCGACCAGCTGCCGCTGCCGCTCGAGCGTGCGCAGACCCTCGAGCACCAGGAAATCGAGCGAGGTGATGGCGATGGCGCGCTGCACGACCTTCACCAGGTCGGGATGAACGCCCTTCAGTCGCTCGAGCGAGCGGTCCGAGAGCTTGAAGCGCGGCACGTCCGGCGCATCGGCGTTCGCGACGCCGCCGAAATCCGGCGCGCCGGCGTCGGGGGTTGCCTCGGTATCGAGCACGTCTGCGGTCGCCGCGCCGCCCACCACCGCGAACACCGAAACGCCGGGATGGTGCCCCCAAGGTTTGATGGGCCCACCAGGCGGGTGGTAGTGCTCCTCGATGCGCGCCACGAATTCGCGCCCGTCCGACTGGAACGGGATTTCGGTGCCGAACGGATCTCGGTGATGCTCCGTGATGATACGCCGGGCCTGCTGGGAGACGTCGGGCGTTACCTCCGTGTTGGTGAGCCGGCGTAGCGTTCGGAAACCGAGCGCGCCCGCCTTGGCGAGCGTGTCCTTACCGGCGAAGCCGTCGGCCTTCAGGTTCTGGCTCGCTTGAAACGCCTTGGTTGCGTTGGCGGTCTTGTCACCGAACTGGCCGTCGATGTCGCCTGGATCGAAGCCCTGACCCTTGAGGAACGTTTGCCAAGCCTTCACGTCGGGCCCCCTCATGCCAACTTTCAAAGTACGCATCTCGACTCCTTCGAGGGCACCAAGAATGAATCCGCGCCCCTTTGGACGCTACCGAGCGCCCGTACGAAAGCGATATAGTCAAAAGCGTAGCGATTCGTCACCATCTCGCTGTCGCTGGGAGCGATGTGGGCGACAACTACGGTGGTAACTATCCAGGTTGCTGGGTGGTAACTGCCGTGGATATGCTGTGATTTAGGCTGCGGCATGATGAGTGCATCGGTCTGGTCGAGGTCAGCAAGATGGTAACCAGCAATGGCGTGAGGCGAGCTGCCGCGTTGTGCGGCATTGCTGCGATGGTCATCGGCTGTGGCGGGATGAAGGTGGTCGAGGGTGACCCAGGTGGCGGCGAGAGTCCGAATCCGGACGTGGGCGCGGGCGCGGCGCAGAGCCAGCCCGCAGAGCCAGGGAACGCGCACAGTGGCTCGGGAGGCGTGAGCTCGGCAGGCGCGAGCTCGGGAGCCGGCTCGACGAAACCCGGCCGCGCACTCTTGCCCGAACCTCTGCGCTACTCAGGCAAGGGCTTCGTGGTGCACGAATGGGGAACCGACACGGTGGTGGTGGGGTCCGACGGTTCGCTGCAGCGCGGGCTGCACCACGAGGAAGAGGATCTGCCGACGTTCGTGTACGACAGGCTCAAAGCAGGAACCATGCTGGGCACCGAACCATCCGTGACGATCAAGATGGAGACGCCCGTCACCTATTTCTATTCGGACCAGCCGCTGAGCGTCACAGCCAGCGTGAGCTTTCCGAAGGGTGTGCTGACGCAGTGGTATCCGGCGGTCACCCGCTTCACGCCAGGCATCGCCGCACCAGGCGCGCTCACCTTAGGAGCACAGCCGGCCTACGCCGACCCCGTGCTCGAGCCGAGCTTCCCGTTCCGCAGCGAGCTGTGTCGCGAAAAATTCGGCACATTGCGGGGCGGAACCCTGGATTGGGGCAAGCTCGAGGTGCTCGGCAGGGAGCAGGAAGCGCCCGAACTTCCCGAAGCGCCGCTAGAGAAGTTCAGCTGGAGCTACGCACGGGACGTCGATTCGAACGCGCTTCGAGCGCCGAGTGGCGAAGCAGAACGTTTCCTGTTTTATCGCGGGCTCGGTGAGTTCGACTTGCCCGTAACCGTCAAAGCGTCCGTGGGCGGCGAAGTGACCCTCAGCAACGCGTACTCCGAGGCGATCCCGAGCGTCTTCATGCTCAACGTCGATCAAACACGTGGCGCGTACAACGAGCACGCAGAAGGCATCGCACAAGGCGCGAGCTTGACCGACGTGGCACCGAGCCTCGAGGCCGCAGCCAGTCTCGACGCTTACGCCGACGACCTCGGCGCTCGTGTTACCGCCACGCTCGACGCCGCGGGACTTTTTCATGACGAAGCCCGGGCCATGGTCAACACTTGGAAGCGCCAGTGGTTCCGTACCCCCGGCGTTCGGCTGCTCTACGTGATCCCACAGTCGTGGACCGACGAGTCGATCCCACTCAGCATCTCTCCCAAACCAGAGAAAACATTGCGGGTGATGCTGATCCGCGTGGAGCTGATCACACCCGAGCAGGAGGCTGCAGACGTGGCGGCCATCAAGCTCTTCGACTCTGCTCCCCAGGCCGCTGCGGCGCATTTCGTGGCTCTGGGTCGCTTCGAGGAGCCGCGGCTGCGCCGTGCGCTCGCGCTGCAAGCCAGCGCCGCCGCTAGCGCATATCTCGCCACGATTCAGACTGCCAAAAGTAGCATAGTGAGTGGCG
Organism: Polyangiaceae bacterium; assembly: GCA_035281385.1. Lineage (GTDB taxonomy): Bacteria > Myxococcota_A > Polyangia > Polyangiales > Polyangiaceae > PMG-095. The sequence goes on along the minus strand of DATEDZ010000027.1, from coordinate 12,944 downwards.
AATGATGCGATGAGTGAAAGTCTGCTGCAGCACAGCCGCTACGAGGCGGGCCCCATGCTCGGTCGAGGCGCGCAAGGCTTCGTGCTACGCGTCTTCGATCGTGAGGCCCGCTTTCGACCACTCGTCGCAAAGGTGTGGAGCTCGGTCGGCTTCGATGCCTCGCTACTGGCCGCCGAGTTCGGCCTGCTGCGGCGGCTCGACATCCGTGGCTTGGTCCGGGCACATGACTTGGGTCGCGATGAGCGCAGCGGCGCGCCGTTCTTGATCGAGGACTTCGTCGAGGGCATTCCCGCGCGCGATTTCGTGATCAGCGCCGCCAGCGGACGCCCCGAACGGTTGTCGACGGTGCTGGCAGAGGCTGCTGCGACGCTCTCGGCTCTACACGACGCCGCTTTCTTGCACGGTGACTTGAAGCCAGATCACGTGCGAGTCACGCAGGGGGGCGCCGTCTTCTTGCTCGACCTCGGCTCCGCGATCGCATCCGAGCGGCAAGGTCCAGGCCGCACCGGGTTCACACCAGCCTTCGCCGCTCCCGAGCTTCACGCCGGCGCGCGCCCGAGCCGCGCTTCCGATCTGTTCTCGCTGGGAGCCGTGTGTTGGTACTTGGCAACCGGAGCGGCACCGAAACCCGGAAAGGCCAGGCTACGCAGCGTGGCGCCGTGGGTTCCGCCAAGTCTCGGCGACACCGTCGACGCCCTGCTTCAAATCCACCCGGGAGACCGACCCGAAAGCGCGGATGACGTGCTACGGCGCCTGGGTCTCAGTCAGCTAGCAGGGTCGCGGCGCACGGTGCCGGCACCGATAGGTCGGGAGCGCGAGCTCGCAGCACTGACCAAGCCAGCGCTCGGCGTACGGTACCTGGCGGGGTCGAGCGGATCGGGCAAGAGTCATTTGCTCCGCGAAGTCAGCACGCGGGCGCTGCTCGACGGGCGCTCCGCGCGGCGCGTTTCGTTCCCTAACGACGATGCCGCGCTGCTCTCCAAGCTAGGTATTTTCCTGCGCGGCGCAGGTTTTGCCTGGCCATTTCAGGATCGAGGCAGCGAAGACGCGCCGCTCTTGTTGGTGCTCGACGACTTTCATGCGGCTCCAATCGAGCTCTCGAGCGCCCTCGAAGCGTATCGCTGTCGCAGCTCGAGCTCGCTCTGGCTCGACGTGATTGCCGCCGTCCGCAGGCCGCCCACAAACGCGGAGGCCTTGGAGCTCCGGCCGCTTGCTGAAAAGCCTTTTGCCGAGCTGTGCGCGCTGCTCGGTGTGACAGACGACGCGCGAGCCCGAGAGCTTGCCGAGCTGAGCGGGGGCTACCCCGGCTGGGTGGTCGCAGCTCAGGGTCGCGTGCCGCTGACGCGCGACATGGTGCTCGAGCGTGCCAAGACCTTGTCGAAGCCCGCCGTAACGCTGCTGGCGGCCATGTCTCTGATTGGCACGGTGCTGCCTCAGGTCCTGCTGCAGCGTGTCGCGCAATCACGAGCTGACGAGACTCCGCGGGAGCTCATCGAGCTGCTCGGTGCCGGACTCGTGGCGCGACGCCCGCACGGCCGCAGCATCGGTTACGCGCTTCAGGTTCCCGAGCTCGCCGAAGAAATCGCTGCGGCGCTGGGCTCGTTCGAGCTTGCAGCGAGAATCTCCGAAACGTTGCTGGAGTGTGACGTCGCCACTGCCCGCATGCTGCTCACGCTAGCGGGCGGCCCATTTCCACCCAGTCAGCGTCAGAGCTTGCTCGAGCAAGCCGTCGAGCTTTCGCGGCAGAGCGGCGCTACAAGCGACGAGATCGAGGGGATGCTCGCCTTGGCGGCCAGCCCGGCGCTTCGCACCAGCGAACGGCTGCTCCGGCTCGAGCGACTGACGCGGCACGCCGGTAGCGTTCATCCGCAAGTCTTGGCGTGGCTGGCCGAAGCGGCGGTTTCCGAGCCCGCGCTCTTGCCATTAGTACGCCGACGCGAGGCGGAGCAGGCGGCACGCGCCGGAGACATGGTGCGGGCCGGGCAGCTGGCAGAGGAAGCCGAATCGGTGGCGAGCGGGCTGGCACACCCCGAAACGCTGGCGCTGTGCATCGCTACGCGCGGGGCCATGGCTCTGTATCGCGCCGACGTCGCCGAGGCGGACCGCGCCTTGCGCGACGCGGCAGCCCGGCTGGCGCGGCTCGACGACTGCGATCCGGAAGAACGCGCGCGGCTGGACCACAATCTGGGCGTCGTGTCGCTCTATCGAGACCGCGTCGACGAGGCCATCCATGCCTTCGAATGCTCGCTCGAGATCAAGAGAAAGCTCGGGGACCGCGCCGGAGTGCGTTCGTGCCTGCTCAACCTGGGCTTGGCATTGGCCAGGCGCGGCCGGCATGAGCATGCCGAACGTGCGCTCGACGAGGCCGTGGCGCTCGCCCGTTCGCTCGGGCAACAAGCGGGCCGCGCCTGGTGCCTGGCCGCTCGCGCCGATTTGGAGGTGCGACGCGGCAATGCCCGCGCAGCCGAACGCTACGTCGCCGAGGCCGCGGCCATCGACGAAACTCCGCCGCTCGTGGCGGCCGACTTGTGCATCGTGAGGGGGCAGGCTGCGCTGCTCGACGGCGACGGGGCCGCCGCGCTACGTGCGCTTGCAGGGATCGACGACGCCGTGCGCAGGGCCGACGCCACGCTAGATGCCAAAGCGACACTGGTCGAAGCCGGCGCGCTGCTGGCGACGCTGCCCGCCGAACCGAGGCGGGCGGCGCGATTGTGCGTGAGTGTGCTGCGCGCTGCCAGGCACGCTCAATTGCCCGAGATCGAAGCACAGGCACGAGAGCTTTTGCGCGCCGTTCGGAGCAGGCGCGCTCCGCTGACCGAGACGCGCTATGCTGAAGCCATGGATGGCGACGCGGAGCTGTGGGCGCTCCTTTCGCGAGTCGCACGCGCGACCGAGGGCGACCAGGCCCCGCTCGAGCTATTGAGAATGGCGCGCCGGTTGAGCGGCGCCGAACGAGCCCTGCTGGCAGCTTGCAATGCGGACGCCAACGTCAAGGCGGCCTGGGGTGTCGACTTCGACGGCTTCGCTCTGGCGGAAGCCGGCGCGCGTTGCGATTCGGACTTCGTGCGCCGAGCCGTCGAAGCGCGTGCACTGCTCTACCATCGCGACATCGAGACGGACGCGGGGCGTGGGGCCCGGCTCGCAATTCCAACCGCGACCGCAGACGGCCAAGTCGCCGCGGTGTTGGTGCTCGAACATCGATTTCGCGCAGGAGCCTTCGACGATCTCTCCGACGCGCTCGCTCAGCGTCTCGGCATTCTGACCGGTATCGCCGCGCGCTTTGCGTCGTTCGCCGGCGCTTCAGGCACTACTGCAGCGCCAGTCGCCCACGCGGGTGCGGGGGGCGCGAGCGTGAACGCGGCAGCTGTACCAACACCAACCACGGCGCTGCCTGCGTTTCGGGCCCGGCGCAACTTCGAGCGTATCGTCGGCTCGAGTCAGACGCTCGAAACGGCTCTGACCAAGCTCGATAGCGCTGTCGATAGTGACTTGCCTGTGTTGATCTGCGGCGAGACCGGCACGGGCAAGGAGCTGTTCGTCCGCGCCCTGCATGAGCACGGACCACGCGCACGCGCGCCGCTGATCATCGTCAACTGCGCGGCCGTGCCCGACTCACTGTTCGAGGCCGAGCTGTTCGGACACACGCGTGGCGCGTTCACGGGCGCCGATCGCGCGCGCTCCGGTTTGATCGCACGCGCCGAGGGCGGCATGTTGTTTCTGGACGAAATCGGCGACCTGCCGCTGTCACGACAGGCCTCGCTCTTGCGAGTGCTGGAAAGCCGTCGTTATCGTGCCGTTGGTAGTGACGAAGAGCGAGCCTTCGACGTCCGTGTCGTATGTGCGACCAACCGCGATCTCGATGCGGAGGTGGAGCGCGGCTCGTTTCGGCGTGATCTGCTGTTTCGGCTCAACGTCATCGAGATCCGCGTGCCGGCGCTGCGCGACCGCAAGGAAGACATCCCGCTGCTGGTGCGGGCATTTCTGAAGCGCTCGGGGACGAGCCTGTCGATCGCCGCCGACGCCATGACCTCGATGGAAGCCCACCAGTGGTCCGGCAACGTGCGCGAGCTCGAGCATCAGATTCAGCGCCTGGCCTCGTTGGGCGTGACGCGCGTCGAGCGCAGGCATCTGCCGCGAGGCCTTCGGCATGCGGAGGCTCGCGCCGTCTCGGAGTCAGCACTCGATGAACGCGCGGAGGTCGAACGCGCGCTCTCGGTTTCCCATGGCAACATCACGCACGCTGCTCGTACGCTCGGTCTCACCCGCCACGGCTTGAAGAAGCGCATGCTTCGGCTCGGACTGCGGGCGCGCGCCGAAGGTGAGGGTTCATGAGCTCGCGCTTTGGTCGGCATGTCGGATTGCTGTGCGTGCTGTCGCTGCCCGCTTGTGACAGCACGCGCCCATCGGTGCGTCACCAGGATGAAACTGGCGACACCGCCGGAAAGAGCAGCGCGACAGCGGTGGACGGCGGTGTCGGTGCCGGAGGCAGCAACGCACCAGGCTCCGCTGGTGCTGCGGGGAGTAGCGATCCTGCAAACGCGGGTCGCGCAGGCGCGGCGGGGGCCTCGAGTGGCGCGTGCAACCTGGACGGCCTGGCGGATCTCAATCTGTTCTCTCCCAGCTGGGATGCGCTCGGCTACCCCCCCTATGCGATCGAGGCTTGCACCCTCGTCTACGTCGCTGCCGAAGACGGCGGCGGCGCGCTGCGGCTTCGAAATCTCGCAACCGGCGAAGACCTGCTGCTGGAAGCCGCTGCGAACCACCCGCGGCGGCCGACGCTTTCGAGCGGCGTCATCGCTTGGGAGCGGGACGGTGCAGGCGGAAGCGAGGTGAGCGTGGTGACGACAACGCCGGCGCGCACTCGCCATTTCGAGCAAGCCGGCGAGCCGCGTGCAGCATGGAACGCCGTGGTGTTTACCAGGTTCTTGGGCGCCGGCCCGACTGACGACACCGACGTGATGCTCTACGACGTCGATCAGGACGTGGTGGCGCCGATGGGCACTGGCGCAGCACAGCAACGCTTTGCCGACATCAGTACGACCCACGTTGCGTTCACGGACTTCTCGGAAGACGCCAAGGGTTACTTCGATCCGGGGGGGTCCATTTCCGACATCGTGGTCGTGGAGCGCGAGAGCGGACAGTTGACGGTCCGCGGCGCGCCCGGCAAGCAGGCCTTTCCACTGCTGGGGCACAGCGGAGTGCTCGCCTATCTCGACTGGGGAGCCGTGCATCCGGAGCCAAAGTTCAGCCAATTCCACTTGAAGGCCGGTAACGTGAACGAGCCTGTCAGCGCCGACGTCAACGTCAAACCCGACGGCCTGGTGTCCGCGGATCCTGCGTACGCGAGGCCATCGCTCAATGGCCTCTATCTAGATTTCGTCGATAGGCCGAGCCAAGCCCCCCAGCTCTATCGGGTCACGCTCGGCTCCGGCACTGCCCCCACGCCGGTGCCGATCGCGAATGCGACGAGGCTGTTCGGACCGGTCGCCACAGCATCGCTCACCCTCGTCGCAAGACAAGGCCAAGATCAGAGCCTTAGCTTGGTCGCTATCGTCCGTTAGAGCGGGTGGCGGATGCGCTGGGCGCGGCTGCCGGAGTCGGCGCGTCGCCGCAGCTTCGGCAGCCGAGGTGAAAGCAACCCTGCGAGGCGACGCCCGCAGCGCGTCAGTGTCGGCCTACACCTCACCAACGGCCTGGCGAAGCTCGCCGAGCTCTGGTGGCCGTGCCCCCGCACGCTTTCGTCCCCATGCGGCGCCTCAATCCGCGGGTAACGTGAAGCGGAAGATCGAGCCCCGCGGCTTACCTGGCTCGACCCAGATCTGACCACCGTGGGCCTCCACGACTTTGCGACAGATCGAAAGGCCAATGCCGGTGCCTGCGTACTTGCTGCGGCTGTGCAGCCGCTGAAACATATCGAAGATGCGCCGCGCGAAGCGCGGCTCGATACCGATGCCATTGTCAGCGACGGAAAAGCAGTAGCGGTTGCCCTTGCGCGTGGCCGAAATGTTGACTTGCGGTGGCTCGTCCGCGCGGTACTTGATGGCATTGCCGATCAGGTTGAGAAACAAGCTGTGCAGCTGACGCGCGTCGCCGGGCAGCCTCGGTAGCTCCAGGATCGTCACCTGTCCGCCCGCCTCGGCGATGCTCGCTTGCAAATCTTTCGTGGCGTTTTCCGCGATTCCCCGCACGTCCACGTCGGCCAGCGCGAGCGTCGCGGCGCCAACCTGGCAGTAGGCCAGCAGGTCCACGATCAGCTGCTGCATGCGACGAGCACCGTCGGCGGCGAAGCTCAAGTACCGCGTGCCATCCGGCCCGAGCTGCGTCGAGAAGCGCTGCTCCAGAAGCTCGGTATAGCCAGTCACCAGACGCAACGGCTCCTGCAGATCGTGCGAAGCCACGAGCGCAAATTCATTCAGCGCCGCGTTCGAGCGCTCGAGCGCGGTCGCGTGTTGGGTGAGGCGCCGCTGCTCGGCTTCGGCCTCGCTGCGCAACGTTTCGGCGTCTCGCAGCTGCCGTTCTCGCTCGGCGAAGTCCTCGGCCAGCATGTTGATGGCTGCGATGACGGCGTCGACCTCGTCGCCAGCTTCGCTCACCTCGCCACGCGCCGTCAGGTCACCCGTCGAAAGCTGTATGATCTGCTCGAGCAATAGCGCAAGGCGCGGGTCAGTAGAGCTCACGTCTCCCCCGAGTGCGTAGCCAACCAGCGCAAAGCTTCGTCCTCCCCGTCGAAGATCCGGAGTGGAAACGGTGGCCGGTTGAGGCGCATGAAGAAGTTGCCGAGGGTTCGGGTCAGCGGGTTATCCGCGACGAGCGCAACGCGCGCCATGTAGCGCCCGGCGCGTTCGGACGACATGTGGGTGCGCAAGCCGAGGCTAACGCCACGCAGCGTTCGGATATCTGCAATCAACGCCGTGGGGGCGACGACTCCCAGCTGATCGAACGCCATGAACATCTCTTCGGCGTCGTTCGAGTCGAGCGAACACGGACCCTTGATGTAGATACCCAGCACGCGCTCGGCCACCCAAAAAACGTCGCTGCGAAGGTTGACGACTGGTTCGGTTCCGACGCGTGGCTGCATCACGATCCGTCTAGCCGTTTGGCGGCAGCTTCGCGGTTTCGAGCCAGAACGCCTGCAAGCTTGCCGCGAGCTTCACGAACCCTGGCAGGCCGGTGGGTTTCTGCAGGTAACAGTTGGCGTGCGCCCGATAACTCTCGGTGATGTCCTGCTCGGCCGCTGACGAGCTCAGCACGAGAACCGGAATCGTAGAAAGCTCGCGATCGTTCTTGAGCTCGGTCAAAATCTCGCGCCCGCTCAGACGCGGCAGGTTCAGATCGAGCAAAATCAAGCTAGGCCGCGTAGCGTCCTTGAACTCACCCTGACGCCGCAGGTAGCGCAGCCCGTCGACGCCATCTTCCACGACGACGAGCCTGACCGGGACGGGACCTTCCTGCAGAGCAAGACGCGTCAACTCCGCGTCTCCCTGACTGTCTTCGATGAGCAGGATCTCCACCAGCTTTGTCACCTCAGTATCGCACGAGGCTACCGCTTCGTCGTGCGCTGAGCAATCAACACCATAGGCGTTTTTTCCAAAACCAGAAATTGCAAAACTGGGCGCGCCAGCGCCAGGTTTGTTCGCCTCGAGGCAAATTTGACGGCTCCGCAGGCCGGAAATCATTGTAGTGTTCATATGTCTGGACGCAGGGGGCGCCTAGGATCGGAAGCTAGTGATGGGTGGCGTGCAGTATTCAATAGAAAGCGACGAACCATGACCCAGTCCGAGACAGCCGGAGGCCCGCTCGCCGAGAGTTGGTTTCGCCTGATCCTCGATGCCGCTCCGAGCGCGATGATCGTGGTCGACCGAGGAGGCAAGATCGCGCTGGTTACCCGAGGCGCGGAGCAATTTTTTGGCTACCGCCGTGAGGAGCTCATCGGACGTGAGATCGAGCTGCTGATCCCCGAGCGTTTCCGTACGCAGCACCCCGGCCACGTCACTATGTTTCTCCAAGAGCCGCGCGCGCGAGCCATGGGTGTGGGGCGTGAGCTCTTCGGCCGTCGCAAAGACGGCAGCGAGGTAGCCATCGAAATTGGCCTCAATTCGATCGAGACACCGGGCGGCCTGTTCACGCTCGCCTCGATCGTCGACATCACGGCGCGCCGTCACGACGAAGACGAGCTCCGGCGTCGTGGCGAGGATCTCGAGCAATTCGCCTACATCGCCTCGCACGATTTGCAAGAACCGTTGCGTATGGTGGTCAGCTACACCGAGCTTTTGGCGCAGCGCTACCAGGGCAAGCTCGATGAGCGCGCGGACAAGTACATCTACTACGCCGTCGATGGTGCCAAGCGCATGCAACAGCTACTCGCCGACCTCCTTACCTACTCGCGTATCGGCTCGCAGGGCAAGCCGCTCGCGCCTGTCTCCGCCGAAGCGGTGGTGAAAGCCGTCGTCGATAGGCTGGCCGGTGCGATCCGCCGAGCCAACGCGAGCGTCAGAGTCGGACCACTTCCGACCGTACAGGCGGACGAGGGACAACTGGGACAGCTTTTCCAAAATTTGATCGGCAACGCCCTGAAATTCCAAGGCGAGGCGCGACCAGTTATCGAGATTAGCGCGGCCCCGCTAAACGACCGTTGGCAATTTGCCGTCAAGGACAACGGCATCGGCATCGACAGTCAGCACCTGGAGCGGGTTTTCCAAATGTTTCAACGCTTGCACGAGCGTGGCAAGTACGAGGGCAGCGGCGTCGGGCTGGCGATTGCCAAGCGCATTTCGGAGCGTCACGGCGGCCGCATTTGGCTCGAATCGGAGCCGCAGGTTGGCTCCACGTTCTTCTTCACGCTCGAGGCCGCTACCTTGGCGGGTCAGCCATGACGACTCCGATTCGCGTGCTGTTGGTCGAAGACAATCCGGGTGACGCCCACCTGACGCGCGACACGCTGGAGCAGAGCAAACTTTTGATCCAAATCGCGGTCACGACAGACGGCGAGGATGCGCTCGACTACCTGCTGGGCCGGGGCAACTACGCCGGGGTCGCGCTCCCGGATCTGATTGTGCTCGATCTGAACCTACCAAGGCTCGGCGGTCGAGAGGTCTTGGCCGAGATGAAACGGCACGAGCAGCTGCGTGGCATCCCCGTGGTCGTGCTGACGTCCTCGGATGCCGAAAAGGACGTGGTGATGAGCTACAAGCTTGGGGCCAGCTGTTACGTCACGAAACCCGTGGGCCTCGAAGCGTTTCAGGCCATCGTCAAGTCCATCGAGAGCTTCTGGTTTACGGTGGTCAAACTGCCGTGACGTCGAAGCCATCGAGGGCTGCGATCTAGGAGGCTGGTGTGAAACACCAGCTGTCCAAATCGGCGGAGCCGCCGCGTAGAGGGGAGGCTCAAAAAGCTTTGCTTTTTGAGGGGAGGAGGCGCGTGCCTCCTCCCCCAGGACAGGGAGCTAGCAGGCTGGGTTTGAAAAACACCAGCCTCCTAGCCGAGCCGTTGCCGCACTACTGCTGCGACCTTCTGCACGCCGCTCACTCCGACTTCGTCGTCGCTCGTCAAGTCGTCGGGGAGACGTGGCGCTCGCAGCTCGGTCGAGCCTGCCGGGGGTAACGCGTTGTTCACGGCGAACGTCGGGTTGGTAGTGACGGGGACCGGGCCGTCGAAGAACACCGAGCAATTTCGGCCGCTACGCTTGGCCTTGTACATGGCCATATCGGCGGAGCGCAGCAGTCGTAGAGGCGAGCGGCCGGCAGTCGGGAAAAGCGCGATTCCGACACTGGCCGTCACTCGGCTTTCGCGACTTCCGATCGGTTGCGCCAGCGACGCCAGCAGGCGCTGCACCATGACCGAGAGCGACTCGACGGATTCGACATCGGTTACCATCACGGCGAACTCATCGCCGCCGAAGCGCGCCACTACGTCGTATTCGCGGAAGACACAGCGCATGCGCACGCCAACTTCTTGCAAGATCTGGTCGCCGGCCTCGTGCCCCATCGTGTCGTTAATCTGCTTGAAGCCATCGAGATCGATCATCATCACGGCCAGCATCTGCTTTTGCCGTTCTGCACGAGCAACAGCCTGGGTCGCCGCGTCGCCAAAGCTCGAACGGTTGGCAAGCCCCGTCAGTGGATCGTAATGGGCGAGACGGCGCAGCCGCAGATCCGAGCGCTTGCGCTCGCGCGCGAAGCGCAGTGAGCGCAGCAGCGTCTCGCGATCGGTGTGACCTTTCGGTAAGAAGTCCTGCGCGCCAAGCTGCACGACTTGCAACGCAAGCGCTTCGTCATCGACGCCGCTATACACGAGGATGGCTGCGTTGGGCGCGCCGGCCTGAAGGCGCAGCACGGCGTCGAAGCCGCGGGCGTCGGGCAAGGTCAAGTCCGTAATGATCGAATCGAACTGGCGGTCGTGCAGCATGCGTAGGGCTTCCTGCAGTCGAGCAACGTGCACCAGCTCGATCCCCGGCACATCTCCTAGGTAGTCCTGGAGCAAGTCAGCATCACCTGGCGAGTCCTCCACGACTAGGACCGACCAGCCCTTGGGCGCGGCCGATATCCCGGCTCGCGCCTGGCGCCTTTGGTGGAGCGTGAACGCCCGCGCCAAGGTTTCCTGAAGATCCAGCATCTCCAGAGGTTTGCCCAAAAAGGCCGCGATCGCGCCAGCCGCACCAACCGGCATGCGCGCCTGAAGCTCGGGATCTGCCGATACCAGCACGAACGCCGTCGCCGGATCCAACACCGACAGTCGCTCGACCAGCGCGATGCCGTCGATACCAGGCATATTCAGATCGGTCACGACAACCGGAAAGACCCCTTGCTGCACGAGGTCAATCGCATGACCACCCGATTCGGCCACGTGCGCCTCGACTCCGAGCGCCCGTGCAGCGTTGGCAAAGGCGATGCGCATCGAGCGATCGTCATCCACGAACAGGACTTTGGATGGGAGGATGGCTTCCGTCATGAGTCCGCAGAGTCGATGCTCTGTGCGATCAACGACGAGACCTCGGCGAGGTTGAGGGGCCTTTCGAGCTTTTGGTTTGGAGCTCGCTCGAGGAGCTCGACGGGGCTTTCGACGAGGCTGCCGTCGTTGAGTAAAATGCCTGTTGTTCCAATATGTTGGGCAGCGTGGCAGGCGGCAAGCTACGGCGAGGCGTCTGCGCAGCGATGGACAAGATAACCTTAAATGTAGAGCCGACTCCGACCTGGCTTTCGACTTCGAGCTGCCCGCCATACGAGTCGACGATGCGCTTGCAGATCGATAACCCGAGACCCGTGCCCTGACTGGGTGGCTTCGAGGTGAAGAACGGCGTGAACAAGCGGTCCAAGATCTGTTCGGACATGCCGGCACCGTTGTCGGTGACGGAAATCTCGACGCTGCTTTCGCCACGACGTCGGCCTGAAATGCGGATCAGGTTCCGTTCCAGATTTGGCTCTTGCATCGCCTGTGCGGCGTTGACGACCAAGTTGGTCAGCACCTGCCCAAGCCGCGCCTCGTGCGCTTGCACGGCCGGCAAATCGCTATCCATGTTCACGACCACGCTGGCGCGATGCCGAGTTTCGTGGCTCGCCAAGCGTAGCGCGCTCTCGACCACTCGCGAGAGATTCACGACCTCCGTGCGTCCTTCGTTGGCGCAAGACAGGATTCGAAGGTCGCTCGCGATCGTACGCACACGGCCGGCTGCCTCGCGCGTATCGGCGATGAGTTGGCCGAGCTCCTCGAGCCCCGGATGCGCGCCCGCCACGTTGGCGGCGATCTCCAGGTTCACGATCATGGCGGCGAGTGGGTTGCTGATCTCGTGGGCTACCGAGGCCGCCATCGTGCCAATTGCGACGAGGCGATCTACCGCGGCCAGCTGCACCTCGGCCTTGCGACGCTCGGTGTTGTCGCGAATCGTAGCCATCAGCGCAGGAACGCCGCGCCACTCGACGGTCACGACGCGCATTTCCCCGAAGCGGCGCTCGCCGTCGCGAAGGATCTCGAGCTCCCTCGAGGCGGCCTCGCTCAGCGAGAAATGCAGGGGTTCTCCGAAGAGCTCGGCCTCGCTGCGTCCGAAGAGCTGCATGGCGGCAGCGTTGACGAACTGGACCTGTCCCGACTCATCGGCCACGATGACGGCTTCCGGTGTCGCGGCCATCCAGCGCTCCAGCTGACGCTGGCTACTTTGCGCTCGGTGCCGTTCGACCGCGCCGAGCAGGCAGCGACCCAGCATCAATCCGGCGCTAGCGCCCTTGCTCAGGAACTCCTGAGCGCCCGAACGCAGCGCCTCGCGGCGCACTTGGTCGTCCTCGCTGCCGCTGAGCACGATGATCGCGACGGACTCGCGCGTTTTCCGAATGTGCGCGAGCGTTTGCGCGGGGCTGGCGTCGGGGAGAGACAGATCGACGATCACGGCGTCGAAGGCTAGCGAGGTGAGCTCACGCAGCCCCTGCTCGAGCCTGGGTGCACGCGTGAGCTCGACCCGGTAGTTGCCTAGCTCGCTCAGCTGCTCTTCCACCCAATCTGCGTCGCCCGGATTGTCTTCAATCAGCAGCACTCGCAGCGTCTGGTCGTCGTCGGGAAGCGGGCGTGCGCTGCGCAGCCTGGGTTCGCTGCGAGCCGGCGATTGCGCAAAGTCACCGAGCCGCGTCGGCATCGTCCAGCGCGCAGCGCTTCTGCCATCCAATAGCTGATCCATGTGCCCCATGACGACTTGATCCTCTGCCGCTGCGTCGATGGCGCATTCCGTGGTCCTTCACGGAGTGCACCAGGCGCGCTACCTCGAGAGTAAACGCAAGAACGGGCGCATGTCATCTGACGGCGCAGCCTTGAGCCACCTTTTCTCAGATTGGGGCGAGGCGCAAGCACAAACCCAGGCACGCTTGCCTCCTCCGGCATCGATGTGGGGAAGAGTAGCTCGGGGCAAGAAATGACCAGCGGTCGACGCTTTCAGTCGCTGCCGGCCGTCAGCCTGTGCCAGG
>DATEDZ010000026.1:0-5477 GCA_035281385.1 Polyangiaceae bacterium | reverse complement strand
GACCCGCCGGATGCGGGCGACCCATCGCTCGGTCCCCTGCAGCTCGTGATCCTGTTCGGTGACATGTTCGCGGGTTGGGTGCGCGCGCTCCAGCTCGACGCCTCGGGCGCCGTGGTTTCCGACGAGCACATCGGTCATCTGCGCTTCGCCACCGCTTGGGCTCAGAGCCCCGACGGCTACGTCTACGGCATCCGCTTCGGCGACTACAAGGGTCACTCCGACGATCCGAGCGCGCGTCTGTATCGCGCTCGCCCAGCCGACGCTACGGACAACTGAGCCCGATCCGGGCTCGCCTTGCCATCCTGGCGGCCGTGTGGCTATGAGATGCGCTCTAGGTATCCGTAGACCGCCGTTTTAATGGAGAATCCCCAGCAAATCCTGCAGGCGTTTCGCGCTGAGCTCGCGCAGGCCAAGAGGCCGAACGAGCTCCGCGACCTGCGCGTCAAGTACCTCGGCAAGAAGAGCGAGCTGAAAAGCGCGCTCAAGAGCCTGCGCGAGATCCCGGCCGAGCAGCGCGCGGAAGTGGCCAAGCAGCTCAATGACGCACAGGCCACGATCGAGAGCGAGCTTTTGGCGCGCGAGTCCACGGCGCAGGCCAGTGAGCTCAGTCAGAAGCTCGAACAAGAATGGGTCGATATCGCGCTGCCCGGGCTCGTGACCGAGCGTGGCGTCAAGCATCCAGTGCGGGTGGTCGAGGAGCGTTGCCTGGCGGTGCTGCGCCAGCTGGGTTTCCAGGTGGCGAGCGGGCCCGAAGTGGAGAGCCCGTTCTACAACTTCGATGCCCTGAACATTCCGCCGCACCACCCGGCCCGCGATATGCAAGATACGTTCTGGGTTCAGGGGGATCTGGTGCTGCGCTCGCACACCAGCACGATCCAAGCGCGCACGCTGGAGAAGCGGCTGCCGCTACCGCTCAAGTACGCTTCCCCCGGCCGCGTGTATCGCAACGAAGCCGTCGACGCGACGCACCTGGCTATGTTCCACCAGCTCGAGGGCTTCTGGGTCGAGCAGGGGCTCAGCTTTGCGCACCTGAAGGGCGTGCTCAGCTTCGTCGCGGGCTCGCTTTACGAGAACCGCAAGTTCCGCTTCAAGCCCAAGTTTTACCCGTACACCGAGCCGTCGATCGGCCTCGACATCGCTTGCCTGAGCTGCGGCGGTGAGGGCTGTGGCGCCTGCCACGACGCCGGCTGGGTCACGATCATCGGCGCCGGCATGATCCACCCGAAGATCATGAAGAGCTTCGGCTACACCGAGCCGGGCGTGCGCGGCATTGCCTTCGGCTGGGGCACCACGCGCATGACCGCTCAGTGGCTCGGCCTGAGCCGCGCCAAGAGCATGTACGAGCAGGATATGCGCTTTTTGCGCAGCATGCGCCGGAGGCCAGGATGAGAATCTCGGCCAACGTGCTCAGGCGCTTCTGCGCCGGCACCCCCACGCAACCGAAACAGCTGCGCAAGCTGCTCGACGACCTGGGCATCGAGGTCAAGCGCCTCGACGTGCAAGGCAGCGACGCGCATCTCACGCTCGAGCTTCTGGCGAATCGCGGTGATCACCACTGTTACGCCGGCGTGGCGCGCGAAGTGGCCGCGCGTACCAAGACCGCTCTGAACCTGCCCAAGGCTCGGACGCTGGAGGTCGGCACGCCACCGGTGCCGCTCAAAAACGAGACCGAGAAGTGTTTGCTCTACACCGCGACGCCCTTCCGGGTGACCGGCAAGCTGAAGAGCTCGCTCGGCAAGGCAGCTGACGAGCTGCTCGACGCTGCGGGCCTCTTGACCGGCAACGCCGCAATCGACGTCACCAACCTGGTCAACCTGGAAATTGGGCAGCCGTCGCACGCCTTCGATCGCGCGCGCATCCAGGGCGGCATCACGATTCGTCTGTCGCGACCCGGCGAAAAGGCTTGGCTGCTCTTCACGCCCGAGCCGCGCGAGCTACCGGCCTCCACACTGGTCATCGCCGATGACGTGAAGGTGCTGGCCATCGCTGGCGTCATCGGCTGTGAGGACTCGAAAATCCAAGACGACACGCGGGAGATCATCCTGGAGTCGGCCGCCTTCGATCCGGTCGCGGTCCGGATCGGTGGACGCTCGCTGGCAACACACACGGACGCCTCGGCACGCTTCGAACGCGGCTCGGATCCCACGCTGGCAGCCGTGGCGGCGGGCCGCATTGCCGAGCTGCTGGCGGCGGCCGGCGTCGCAGAAGTGACGGGACCGCTCGGCAGCGTTGGTGACTGGAAGGATCCGGAGCGCGTCATCCAGCTGCGCGAAGGCGAGCTCGGGCGCTTCCTCGGGCGCGCTTTCGGTGAAGCAGAAATCGTCGAACGCCTGAGCGCTTACGGCTTCTCTCACCGCGGCGGGCTCGGCTTTCAGGTGCCGCCGCATCGCCTGTGGGATGTCGAATCCGAAGAGGATCTGTTCGAAGAGATCGCCCGCTCGGTGGGTCTGAACGAGCTGCCGGAAGGACTGCCTCCGGTCGGCATGGGAGCGCGCCCCGCGCCGCACGAGGTGATGCTGAGTGTCGCCGACGAGGTGCTGATCGGCGCCGGCTTCTGCGAGATGTTCACGGACGGTTTCTACTCGCGACAGGTACCCGAGCGGCTCGGTCAAAGTCCCGGCAGTCCGCTGTTTGCGCACGTCGAGACCATCAACTCGATCGACAACAGTTTCTCGCTGCTCAAGAACAACTGTCTGGCGCAAGCGGCTCAGGCCGTGACCGACAACCTGAACGTCAAGGCCCAGGACGTGAAGCTCTACGAGTGGACCCGCACGTTCCACCCGGATGTCACGGCGGAGAACCGCGTGTGCCGTGAGCGCGACGTGCTGTACGCCATCTGCGCTGGCCGCGAACGCCCGGAAGCATGGGAAAGCGGCGGTCGCCACGCCGACGTCTTCTTCCTCAAAGGCGTCGTCGAGCAACTGAAGGGCGCGCTCGACTTGCCACTCGAGCTCGCTGATCCAGATCCAGGCTACGCGCTCACGCCGCTGCTGCACCCGCACCGCAGCCTGAGCATCCGTCAGCACGGCAAGAGTGTGGGTGTGGTCGGTGAAGTATTGCCGCAGGTGCTGCAGGCCTTCGGCATCAAGTTCGCCAAGGCAACCTACTTCGAGATCTCGCGTGATGCGCTGCTGGCCGAGCCGCAGGGCGATCCGGCGTTTCACATGCCGCCAGCGGTGCCTGACATCGATCGCATGCTGAGTTTCGCAGTACCGGCCGGCATTTCGGTGCGCGAAATCGTGCCACTGCTCACGGCGGTGGCACCGACCTGGCTCGTGCGCGTCAGCGTGGCAGACGTGTTCTCGGGCTCCGGTGAAAAAGCGGTTCGCGCTGTCGCGTTCAAGCTACTTTTCAGCGCAGCCGAAGCGCGCACCCACCAGCAGCTGAACGAAGCCTGCGCCGCCATGGTCAAGGCCGTGGTCGAACAGCTAGGCCCGCGCGGCGTCGAGCTGCGCTAGCGAATCAGCTGGCTATACGTAGACTCGGACCTTCGAGGCCGAGCAGGCGCCAAGCGTCGCGGTGGGGCTCGAGCTGCCGGCGTGTCCAGACCGCGACCTGAACGAACAGCGCGCTCGGCACGATGAAGTAAACCGGCACGTCATCCGCGCCGGCCAGCTCGACGCACACGCAGGCGCGATTTCTGGCGACTGCCACGGCCTGACCCCGCGGCAGCGCCCCTTGTTCATCGAGCACGTGCACTCGCAAGAGCGCAACTCGCAAGCCATCCGCCGAGCAGGCGAAAATGTCCCCGCCCGCGCTCCCGGGCAAGCTCGCGTCGTAGCCGCGCATCAGTAGTTGATAGACGAGGTGGTGCTCAGCCGCGACTTGCAACGTATCGTCATGCAAGCGTCCCACCGACCCAGAATAGCAGGCCAGCGCGCAGCGTCAGGGTTCGTTCGTCAGGCAAACGACTTGGCGCGGGTCGACGCCCCCGGCCGGTGTCCCGCCGTGCTCTTCACAGCGGTTGGCCTCGTCGGCCCGCGCCGCCCCGTCCTCCAAGCAGCGCTGGTAGCCGTCGACGTTTTGCAGACACCGCTCGAGGCTAACGAGCAGCCCCGCCGACG
This sequence comes from Polyangiaceae bacterium, assembly GCA_035281385.1. GTDB lineage: Bacteria > Myxococcota_A > Polyangia > Polyangiales > Polyangiaceae > PMG-095. The sequence goes on along the minus strand of DATEDZ010000026.1, from coordinate 1,413 downwards.
AGACCAGCAGCCCGACGCCCGTCGAACCACTCAGGGCCAAGCCGACGCCCGAAATGGCAACGCCCCCGCAAGCGAGCAGGGCGCTATTGCGCTTGTCGATGCAGCTCGGCGCCTCGTGCCGCCCGCGGTCGTAAGCCGAGACGAGCGCGCTGGTGCCCGCGTCGCCTTCGACGACGATCGGCTCGAGCGTCACGACCTGTGTCGCTGGCGGCGGCGCGCAGCTCATCAGACTCGGATCACACCCGCCATCGGCGATTGGCGCGGGCTCGCAAATGGATTGATGGACATGACCGGTAACGGCTTCAGGCATGGGCTCCCTCCTCACCCCTGCTCGGCCAGCCACGACCGCAGTTGCTGGTTTTTCTTACGGCGCGATGCAGCAGTATGGGAGTGCCCCGCCACGGAAGCTTCTGCAAGAGGCTGCGCAGCCCACGCGCTCAGGCGCGCACCCGGCGCCGCTCCTGGATCATGTGCTGGGTGATCAGGCGCTGGGCGTCGAGCGAGTCGGCCAGGGTCCAGACGTCATGGACCGGCTTGCTGCCGGCGCACTCGAGCAGGATATCGGCGGCGCGCTCGGGGCGGATGCCGTCGAAGTGGCGACCCGGCAGCTCCACCACCGCACTCCGCGCCCGGAGGCCCTCGAGCGTGCCGAGCATCTTCTCCACCACCACGCGGTACGTCAGCTCGCTGAAGTCTGCGCGCGGTCCGACCCCGAACAGCAGCACCTTATCGAATGCCAACTTGGGCTTGCCGGGCACGAGCACGACTTCCGCGACGCGTCCGGTGAGAAAGCCGCGCTCGATCAGCGCCGAGATGCGCCCCGCGAGCCGATAGTCGAGCAGCCCGGTCAGGCCGTGCGGCGGCTGCTCGTCGGAGGCCACGCCGGCCATGATCACCTCCGTGCCCAAGAGGTCGAGCTTGCGCAGACTGGGCAAGGTGAACCTGAGCTCCACGGCTCAACCCGCCGGAACCTGATCGGTATCTTTTCGGCCCATGTCTTCGGCGATGCGATCGAGCACCCCGTTCACGAACTTGCTGCTCTCTTCGCTGCCGAAGCGTTTCGCCAGCTCCACCGCTTCATCCAGGATCACTGCGCGCGGCACGTCGCTATGCATCGAAAGCTCGTAGGTGCCGAGCCGCAGCGCGTTGCGATCGATGCGCGCCATGCGTTCGATGCGCCAATTTTGGCTGGCCGCGCGGATGCGCTCGTCGAGCTGCTCCAGGTTCTCGCGCACGCCGCGCACCAGCTGATCGGCGTACGGTCGGTCCTCAGCATCGCCCGGCAGCTCGCGCCAGAAGTCCAGGATCGCCTGCTCCACGTCGCTACCTGTCGCGTCGATGGCAAACAGCATCTGTAGGGCTGCCTCTCGAGCCGTGGTGCGCGCGCCCATCCCGGCTTTCAGTCCTTCATGG
>DATEDZ010000025.1:0-41632 GCA_035281385.1 Polyangiaceae bacterium | reverse complement strand
ACTTCGCGGCTTGCGCTGCCATCGTTGCCAAGTACGCGCGAGCCGCTTCCTCGCGTCTTCCACGCTCAGGTAGACGACCGGAACGACAATCAGCGAGAGCAGCGTCGAACTGATCACGCCTCCGATCACGGCGATCGCCATCGGCGCACGAAACTCGCTGCCTTCGCTGTTTCCCAGGGCGGTAGGCAGCATGCCGAGCACCATGGCAGCGCTGGTCATCAAGATGGGCCGCAGGCGCTCGGGACCAGCCAAGAGAATGGCCGTAAGCGGGCTCTCACCCTTCTCGCGCACGCGCACGATGGCGCGATCTATCAGCAAGATGGCATTCTTGGTCACCAGACCCATGAGCAGCACCATCCCTATCAAAGCTCCCATGGCCAACGTGTTGCCCGTCAAGAACAGGGCCAGAACGCCGCCCACCAGGGCCAAGGGCAGCGTGAGCATGATGGTCAGGGGGTGAATGAAGCTTTCGAACTGAGACGCCAGGACGACGTAGATGAACACCGTGCCGAGCAGCAGGGCCAGCGACATGTTCTGGTTGTTCTCGTTCATCAGTCGCAGCTGTCCGTCGTAGGCGACCGAGACACCTGAAGCCAACGCAAGCTTCGCGATCTGCGGCTGAAACTCGGCCGCAACGTCGCCGAGCGGCCTGCCTAGCGGGGTGGCCCAAATCGTAATTTGACGGTTCCTATTTTCGCGTTCGATGATCTGCGGGCCTTGGCTGCGCGCAATCTTCACCACGTCGCCCAGATTGACGGGCCCGCCAGGGGTCGGTAAGCGAATCGCCGCTAGCGCGGTCGCATCCCGCCGGTAGCGCCGATCCAACCGCACTCTAATGGGAACATCCTCGCGCTGCTCGGCTTGACGCAGTTTTCCGGCCTCTTCGCCTTCCATGGCCGTGCGCAAAGCGGTCGCCACGTCTACGGCGGTCACCCCCCGATCGGCGGCCCGCGCGCGGTCGAGCGAGATGCCGAGCTCGGGGCGCCCGGGCGAGTGGCGTACCTGGATATCCCCCACTCCCGGTGTGGCGCGCAGGATGCGCTCGATCTGCGTAGACGTTTTCTCGAGCGCTGGATACTGGTCACCGCGTACGTTGATCATGATCGGCGCTTCGGTCGCGGCTCCCTCGAACAGCGGGGGATCGGTCATGGCCACCTTCGCCCCCGGCACCTCGCTCGCAGCCTTGCGGGCAATCGCCTTGAGCTCCTCCAGCGTGGCGGTTCGTTCGAGCTTGCCGGAGGTCAAAACCAGCCATTTGACCCTGTTTACTTGGTCGCCGTCGCCGATGGTTGCGAACACGGTCTGAAATTCCGTGTGCGCAAGGATCTTGCGCTCCACGTCATGGGTGATGCGCGCGGTCTCGCTCAGCGACGTTCCGGCTGGAAGCTCGGCTTCCAGCACGAACCGGGCATGATCCTCGGCATTGAGGAACTCTTGCCCGGTGAGGCTCACGATGTAGTTCATGAAGAATAGGCTACCCACCGCCAGGCCAGCGACGACGGCCTTGAAGCGAACCGCCCAATGCAGGGCGGCGCGATAGGTCTGTTCCATCTGCTCGTGCACCCACTCGAACGGCCGCTTCAGTCCCGCGAAGCGGGTACCCTTCTCCGCCAGCGAGTGCGAGAAGCGCGATGACAGCATCGGGTCAAGCGTAAAGGCCACGAAGAGTGAGATCGTCACCGCGGCGCAAATGGTGACGCCGAACTGCCGGAAGAACTGGCCGACGATACCTTCGACGAAGGCCACCGGCATGAACACCGCGATGATGGTCAAAGTAGTCGCCAGCACGCTGAGCGCGACCTCCTTGGTGCCGTCGAGAGCAGCTTGACGTGGGGATTTGCCGGTCTCGATGTGTTTGAAAATGTTCTCGCGCACGACGACCGCGTCGTCGATCAACAGGCCGATTGAGAGGGAGAGCGCGAGCAGCGTCATCATGTTCAGCGTGTAGCCGAGCAGGTACATCACGAAGAACGTGCCGATCACGCTGGTCGGCAGGGCGATCGCGCTGATCGCGGTCGAGCGCACGTCGAGCATGAACACGAGCACCACCAGCACGGCCATCAGCGCTCCGAAGACGATATCCTCTTCGACCTGCTTGACCTGCGCTTCGATGAACCGGGATTGGTCGACAATGAGCGAAGCCTCCATTCCTCGCGGAAGAGCCTTCTCGAGCTCGACCATGCGGGCCTTCACCGCGTGAGTCACGGCCACCGTGTTTTGTCCTGATTGCTTGCGGACCTCGAACGTAACCGCGTCTCTACCATTGACGCGGACCAGCGTGCGCAAGTCTTGGAAGCCATCCTCGATAGTGGCTACGTCCCGGAGCCGAACCGAGGAGCCGTTGGCTGCGGTGGCCACGATCGTGTTTCGAACGTCCTCCACGTGGCCGAACGCCGCCAGCGTTCGCACGCTGATTTCGCGCGCGCCCTCATCGAAGTGACCCGCCGGCAGGTTCATATTCTCGCTGCGGAGGCGTTCGACGATGGCGACCGGGCTCAGGCTCAGGGCGTCCACGCGCACCCGATCGAGCTCGACTCGAATTTCACGCTTGGCCCCGCCCTTGACTTGCACGGCAGCCACCCCCGAAACTCGTTCCAAGGCCGGGCGCAGCACTTCGTCGGCATAGGTGTGCAACGTCGACAGCGAGCCCGTGCCCCGCAGCGTGTAGGTCATCACCGGCGAGGCCGAAACGTCGAAGCGTTGGATGATCGGCTCTCGTGTTTCCCGCGGCAGGCGATAGCGCGCTTGTGAGACGCGCTCGCGAACCTCGGTCGCTGCCTCCGAAACATCCGTGCCCAGGTCGAACAGCACGAAAACCTGAGCCGACCCCTCGCGCGCGAAGGCGCGCACGCGGTCGATCCGATTGAGGCCGATCACCGCGTCTTCCAGGGGCTTGACGACCAGGCTCTCCACCTCCCCAGGGCTTGCGCCCGGATAGGGCACCGTGACGACCACCGCGGGAAAGGCAACGTCGGGATAGAGGTCGCTGCCCAGCCGCTGGAAGCCCATCAACCCCAACACCAGCAAGGCCATCGTCACCATGACGGTGAAGACAGGTCGACGAATCGCGACCGCGGAAAGGTTCATTGAAGACGGGCTCCCGGCTGGGCGTCCACGACGTGCGGTAGCCATGTCGTCTTGGGAGCTTGGTTTCATCGGGCTCATCGTTTCGCTGCGGTGATGCCGATTGACCGAACCCCAAGAGCTACGTTGGTTTGGACGACCCCTAAGCAACGTAAGCGTGGCCCGTAAACAACCGCCATCTCCGACGCACCACCATCGTCAGCTACGCTGACGAATCGGCTTACCCTGCCGATTCATGGACGACCCTAGCAGATCGCGAGCGGCTGTCATTCAGTAAATCCGTTCAGTGAAAATGCGATCTTGGAGCGGCCCGCCGGCATGCACGCCGTCGGCAACGCAGCCTGATCGTGTCGGCCACTTCCACTGCTGCTCCGCGAGTTACCGCGTTCATCGAGGCTCTTTCGTAGCGGACGCTCCATACAGATCGAGGTGACCGACGCCGACCGAGTTGTTGCGCGCACGGCTCGAGCTTGTGAACGCGCACATAGATCTGGATGTCACACGCGCGTTGAATCCGAGCACGCGCTCGGGTGCCACGCGGCCCCCGTGATCAACTTAGTAGTAGATACTTCCGAGGGACCCCTGCTCATTGGTCGCTTAACAACGGCGATTCGCGCGTTGTTCCTGCTCGCCGAGAGGACAGAACCCGCGGAGAGCTGCAAATCAGCGCCAATCGAGTGCTTTCGTAGTTACCTTTGCGTGACCTGCGTCAGCGCACCGTTTACGTCCCTGGTGGCTATCCGCTCAGCCTTCGCTCGAAGACGTGCTCAAGACGAGCTGACGATGTCCTGACGAACACTCGCGATACGAGCGTCTCCGGTGCGCTCGGAGATAGCTGATGCTTGGTAAGAGAACGTGCTTGAACTAAATCGCGCGTGCGTCTAAAGAGAGATCGACGTGCGCTGGTAGGGCGCTTCTAGGAGCGCAGCTTGACGGGCGGCTGGCGGAGGAAAGTTGGCATGAACACCGCGACGACCTTGGTGATGTTGTTGGAGTTCCGTTTCGAGTGGGATAGCGAAAAAATCGCGTACGTGTTCTTGCCAGGAAATGGCGGCGCGGAGCAGAGTCTGACGTACGGTGACTTGGCGACGCGTTGCAACGGCATCACGCGATTGCTCTCGGAATCCACCAAGCCAGGGGATCGAGTCCTGCTCCTCCATCCCCCGGGGCTCGCCTTCATCGCAGCGTTTTTAGGCTGCATTCGTGCCGGTCGAGTCGCAGTCCCGGTCGGTACGGTGAAGCCGAACCGACCCGGCAACCACCTGGAAGCGATACGAGCGAACTGCTCGCCGAGCGCGGTGCTGGCCCAGCGAGCCTACTATGACGGAGTGATCCGCAACGCGTGGGTCCAGCAAAGCCTGGGCGACCTGCCCGTTCTCTTCAGTGATGAGGCAGACGGCAGCGCGGCGCCCTTCGCTGCGACACCCGAAACGCTCGCGTTTCTTCAATACACCTCGGGGTCCACTCGGGAACCGCGCGGCGTGAAGGTATCACATGCAAACTTGATGGCGAACATGCGTCTCATCCGCGAGTCCTTCGCGCTGGATGAGCACACTCGCAATTTGACCTGGCTCCCTTTCTTTCACGACATGGGGCTCATCGGCAGCCAGCTCCAACCTTTAGACCAAGCGAACCCTTCCCTGCTGATGCCACCGTTGCATTTTCTATCGGAGCCGATCCGCTGGCTCCGCGAGATTTCTCGCTTCAAGGCTACCGTGTCCGGCGGACCGAACTTTGCTTACGACCTGTGCGTGGATCGCACGACCGAAGCCGACCGCCAGGGCCTCGACCTCTCTAGCTGGAAAACCGCCTTCAACGGCTCCGAGCCGGTGAGCGCACGCACGCTCAGGCGCTTCGTCGAGGCGTTCGAGCCCTATGGCTTCCGGAGAGAGGCCTTTTATCCCTGCTACGGCATGGCTGAGTCCACACTGTTCGTCTCTGGAAAGACTCAAGGCACTTCCAATCACTTCATAGCAACGACGCGAACGGCGTTGGCGGAAGGCAAGCCGCTGCAGAGCCCTGGTGAGATCGAGCTCGTATCGTGCGGCACACGCTGGCCCGGCGAGAGCATCGTCATCGTGGATCCCGAGCAGCTCGGCGAGCTTTCTACCGGTCGCATCGGCGAGGTCTGGGTCGCGGGCCCTCAGGTCTCGGAAGGCTATTGGCAAAACCCCGCACTAACCGCCGAGTCATTTGGGCACTGCCTCCCAGGCCATGCAGAACCGTATCTGCGCACTGGTGATCTAGGCTTCCTCGACGACGCAGGGAGGCTCTACGTCACGGGCCGCCTGAAGGAAGTCATCGTCGTTCGCGGGAAGAACCACTACCCGCAAGATTTGGAGGACACTGCGCAAACCTGCGTTCCAGGTCTAGTGAGCCATCGGGGCGCAGTCTTCACGCTGAATGACCACGGAGCTGACCCATGCATCGTCCTGGTGCAGGAGGTGAAACGAAACGTACAGAGCTCCGAGTATCCAGGTCTAGCCGCGCGCATCCGCGAGAACGTTCTTGCTGCTCACGGGATCGCCCTGCACGAAGTCGTGCTCGTACGCATCGGCGCCATTCCGGTCACCTCGAGCGGCAAGATCCAGCGGCTCAGGTGCCGCACGTTATTGTCGCAAGAAAGCCCGCTCGTGCTGCATCGCTCGGCGGACTCCGGCTCCTCCTCGGCAAAGCTCGAGAGCACCGCGGTCGCAACTGCGGCCCCGCCGGGCACAGACGCGATCGTCGAAAAACTCGTTGAGCTGATCCGCCAGCACGGCCCGCGCAAGGACGCGCACGTAGACGCCGCCGGCAACTTTTCGCAGTATGGGCTGGACTCGGTCACCCTCGTCGCGCTGCTGGCGGACCTCGGCAACTGGCTCGGACGCGAAGTCGAGGCCACTTCGATCTGGGAGTTTCCGAGCCTTGGCCAGCTGGCTGTGCACCTGGCGGAGCCGAATGCCCCCGCCGCTGCGCCCCGAGCCAACTGCCCGCCCGGGCCGGAGCTCTCGGCCCCTACCGCTTCTGCGCTCAAATTCAGCTTGCTGTTTTTCGCCAGCGAAGATCTTCAAGACGACAGCGATCGCTACGAGCTCCTGATCGAGGCTAGCCGGTTCGCGGACCAGAACGGCTTCCACGCGGTCTGGGTGCCGGAGCGGCACTTTCATGCCTTCGGCGGGCTCTACCCCTCGCCGTCGGTGCTGGCCTCCGCGCTGGCTCGCGAAACGGAGCACGTCCGCCTTCGGTCGGGCAGTGTAGTGTTGCCCTTGAACAACCCGGTCCGCGTCGCGGAAGAATGGGCGCTAATCGATAACCTCTCCCGCGGCAGAGTCGACCTCGGGTTTGCTCAGGGCTGGAACGCCAACGACTTCGTGCTCGCCCCGACCGCGTACGAAGATCGCAAAGAGGTGATGTTCCAGGGCGTCGAAACCATCCGCCGGCTTTGGCGGGGAGAGCAGGTCGAGCTCCCCAATGGTCGCAACGAGACCGTGCCAATCCGCATTCACCCCGCTCCACTCCAGAAGGAGCTCACGGTGTGGATCACCTGCTCCGGGGCCGATGAGCGCTTCGTGGAAGCAGGTCGAGCCGGGTGCAACGTGCTCACGGCGCTGCTTTTTCAGCCCATGGAGGAGCTGTTTCGCAAGATCCAGCTCTATCGCGAAGCGCGCGCGACGGCCGGACACGAAGGGCCCGGGATCGTGACGGTGATGCTGCACACCTATCTTCATCCCGATCCGACCCACGTGAAGCAAACCACGAAGGGGCCCTTCGTTCGCTATCTAGAGACGTCCACGAGCCTTTGGCGCCAGGAGTCGGATGCCCTGAAGGGGCTTTCCGAGGCGGAACGAGAGAAGGCGCTCGAAGTCGCCTACGAACGCTACGTGCGGACCACCTCTCTCATCGGCACACCGGCATTCGCCAGCGAGGTTTGCCAACGGCTCTCGCAAAACGGCGTGAACGAAATCGCCTGCCTGATCGACTTCGGTCTTCCGCTCGAGGAAGCAATGTCGAGTCTCTGGCACGTCGCAACCCTGGCCGGTCAGCGCGGCGCCGTTGGGAAGCCGGGCAAGGCCTCGCGCAGCGAGCTGGCTCCGGTGCGCCCCACCTTCGAGCCCATCGCGGTGATCGGCGTTGCGGCCAAGGCACCCGGTGCCGACACGGCCCGAGACCTGTGGGAGAACCTGAAGCGCGGCGTCGACTCAGTGGGCCCCATGCCGTCGGGTCGCTGGCCGGGCCAGGGCAATGAGCTCGCTCCTACCGCGACCTCTGCGAATTTTTCGCAAGCTGGCTGGTTCTCGCGCGTGGATCTCTTCGACGCCGAGTTCTTCCGTATTTCGCCCGCGGAAGCCGCTCTGATGGATCCACAGCAGAGGCTTTTTCTGGAGGCCGCGTGGAGGTGCATCCAAGACGCCGGATACAGCGGACCCGACCTCGAAGGCGAGAGCGTGGGCGTGTATGTCGGTGCTGCGGACTCGCGCTACGAGGCGCACTTCCGGTGGAACCAGGTCGAGCCCGATGCGCACATGCTGGCGGGCAATACGATCTGCACTCTGCCCGCGCGCCTCTCGTACTACCTCGATCTGCGAGGGCCCTGCCTGGCCATCGACACGGCCTGTTCGTCGTCACTCGTGGCCATTCACGAAGCTTGTCGCGCGCTCCAGGCGGGTGAATGTGAGGCCGCGATCGCTGGCGGGGTGTCTTTGCTGCTGACTCCTGACTTGTTCCAGGTGGCGGGAAAGGCGGGGATGTTGTCTTCGCGCGGGCAGTGTCGAGCCTTCGACGCCAATGCGGACGGCTATGTGCCGGGCGAAGGCGTGGGGGCGGTCTTCCTCAAGCCGCTGAGCGCAGCTGTGCGCGATGGCGACGCCATTTATGGGGTGATCCGCGGCTCGGCTGTAAACCACGACGGACGAACCAACGGGATTACCGCGCCCAACCCCAAGGCTCAGATAGAAGTTGCGCGCGAGGCGCTGCGCCAGGCCGACCTCACCGCCACCAGCATTGGCTACGTCGAGTGCCATGGCACTGGAACTCACCTGGGAGATCCGATCGAGTTCCGAGCTCTTCAAGAAGTGTACGGCAACCGCACGGAGCCGCTCGCCATCGGCAGCATCAAGTCGAACATCGGCCACCTCTTGGCGGCGGCTGGCATCGCGAGCTTTTTGAAGGCCTTGTTTTCGCTCGAGCATCGCCTGCTCGTGCCCTCGCTACACTTCGAGCAGCCTAACCCGAACCTGAGCTACGGTGTGGCTCCGCTGCGGGTGGTGACCGAGGTGGCCGCTTGGGAATCCGAGTCGCCGCGTCGAGCCGCGGTGAGCGGCTACGGCCACAGCGGCACCAATTGCACGATGATTCTCGAGGAGTTCGTAGCGGAAACACCGCCGCAATCAGCGCTCCCGGAACCGTGTGTGGTTTCCGGGCGCGACGAGCACGAACTCCGTGAGGTGCTCGAGCAACTCTCCGCACATCTGCTGCGAGATCGAAATGCGACCATCGCGTCGGTGGCGCGCTCGTTGGCGCTCGGCCGCACCGCGTACCGCTGCCGCGCAGCGTTCGTCGCCACGTCGGCGACGGAGTTGGCCATGGCGATCCGATACGCCTTGACCTTGGAAGGTCCTGCGCGTGAGGTAGCTTTCGCTTCAGGTGAAGCCCTGCTGCAAGCGCGCACGGATGCGCGAGCCGGCGCAGCGCTCGCTGCGTTCAGCACATTCCTCGCCGGCGGCAAGCCCGATTGGGCAGAGGCGCTGCCGACAGGGAGCCGTTGTCACCTCCCCGCCTATCCTCTTCACCCTTCTTCCCACTGGGCAAAGCCGAGCAACGGTGGTGTGGCCGCCGAAGCCCTCGCCGAGGTCCGGCTCGATGATCCGGACGAGGTCTCGAGGGACCTGCGCAGCATGATGGCGCGCCTACTCGAGTGCGACACCGAAGCGGTCGATCCGGCGGCGAGGTTTCTCGACCTCGGTGCGGACTCGATCATCCTGATGGATGCGGTGACTTACCTTCAGAGCCGGTACGGGCTGAAGCTGCCGATGGGCGAGTTCTTCGAAACGGTGGAGACGCTAGACTCCCTGAAATCCCGCGTCCTCAAACACCTGGCCGAAAATCGCTTGCAACGTAGCGTAAGCTCGGTCGTCGAAGAGCTCAGCGCTGCGCCCACGGGGGCCCACGGCCGCAGTGCGCAAGTGGGAACTCTTCCGGCCTGGGCGAGCGCGAGCGCGAGCGCGTCGCTCGACGAGATCGACCCAGCCTTCGCGCGCGCTTATTGCGAAAGAACCGCGCGCTCCAAGCGCTTGACGCAGGAAGCGCGCGCCGTGCTGGCGGACAATCGGGCGAGCGCCGGGTTCCGGGTTCCCGCAAAGGAGCTCGTCTATCCTCTGCTCGCAGAGCACGGTGAGGGCGCCCACCTCGAGGACGTTGATGGCAATCGCTACGTCGATATCACCATGGGCTTTGGCCTGCACCTGTTTGGGCACAACCCGCCGTTCATCCGTTCGGCGCTGGCCAAGGCCGTGGAGCGCGGCTTCGTCTTGGGGCCACAGAGCCCGCTCGCAGGCGACGTAGCGCGACGCATCGCGCGACTCACGGGGCACGCTCGCGTGGCCTTCTGCAATTCCGGCACGGAGGCCGTGATGAGCGCGCTCCGCCTCGCGCGGAACTTCACGAGCAAGCGTCGCGTAGCGCTCTTTTCCCACTCCTACCACGGCCACTCCGACGGCGTGCTGGCCTACCCCGACGAAAGCAAGAGCTTGCCGGCAGTCCCGGGCGTTCCCGAGTCCGCCGTCGCGGCAACCACCGTCCTGCCCTACGGCGAATCAGCCTGCTTCGAGACCCTCGATGCCCTGCACGGAGATCTGGCTGCCGTGCTGGTAGAGCCAGTGCAGGCACGAAACCCCGGTCATCAGCCGTTCGAGTTTCTCGCTCGCCTTCGCGAATGGACTCGAAAGCGCGGTGTGGTGTTGATCTTCGACGAGATGATCACCGGGTTCCGAATCGCCGCCGGCGGCGTGCAGGAGGTGCTTGGATTCAGGGCCGATCTCGCTACGTATGGGAAGATCGTTGGTGGAGGGCTGCCGATTGGCGTCGTGGCGGGCGAGGCGGCCATTCTGGACGGTATCGATGGCGGATGCTGGAGCTATGGCGATACTTCCGCTCCGACTGCCCCGACCACTTTCTTCGCCGGTACCTTCAGCAAACATCCTCTGGCTCTCGAAGCCGCGCGCGCCGCGCTGGAGAAAATGGAAAGTACGGGGAAAGACTTCTATCCGCGGCTGAACGCAACCTCCGACGACGCGTGCAGGAGGCTGAACCAAGCCCTGCGCGAAGCCGGTTATCCGGGGGAAGTCCGCAATTTCGGCTCGCTGTTCCGGTTCTTCCTGAAGGGTCGGCAGGATTCGTTTTTTTACCGACTGGTCATGAACGGCATTTATGTCTGGGAGGGCCGCAATTGCTTTCTTTCCACCGAGCATGGCGCTGCCGAAGTGGACGCTTTGGTAGCCGCGGTTCGTGACTCGGCGCGTGCCGAACGCATCTCGGTGCACGACAGGCCAGAAGCGCCCGCCGGTTTCCCCACGCTGGATTCCCAACGCCAGCTCTGGGCGCTGGCTCAAATCGATACCTCGCGCTTTTTTGCCTACAACGAGTGCCACGCCTTGAGGCTCGCCCGTCCGGTGGATACGGAGGCCTTGCGGGCCGCTTGCGCGTTCGTGCTGCGGCGCCATGAATTGCTGCACAGCCGCCTGTCACCGGACGGCACTCGCTGGTTGCCGTACGAAGAGGTCGAGGTACCGTTTTCGGTTCGCGAAATCCGCGACGACGACGATGCGCGAGCGCACATTCGCGCGGCCAAACGGCGCCCCTTCGAGCTCGAGCGCGGGCTCTTGTGGTCCGTGGCTTTGCTTCGTCTTCCCGATGGGACAGGTTACGTGCTCGTCGACTTCCACCACCTCGTCGTCGACGGTTGGTCCTTCGCGGTGCTGCTCGAGGAGATCGCGAGCGCGTACAATGCGCATAGGGCGGGGACCGAGCTGGAGCAGGCGCCCGTTGTACCGTTCTCTCGCTTCGTTGCGCATCAACGCGACTGGCTCGCGAGCCCCGGCGGAACGAGCGACGCGGCCTTCTGGCGCGATTCCCTCACCGGCTACGCGCCCGGGCGGGGCGGCTCGCTCTCGGCCGTGACAGCGTCCACCATTTCGGAGTCTCTCTCCCCAACGACGTGGAACGGCCTCAAGGCTTCGGCGCGTCGGCTCGGCTCGACTTTGTCCAGTCTGCTGCTGTCCGCCTATCTCCCGCTGCTATGGGACTGGCGCGGTCAGGACGACGTAGTGGTGGCTGTGCCAGTCTCGGCACGTACCTTCGCGGGAAGCTCGCGCATCGTCGGCTATTGCGCCCACGTCATGCCGCTACGCTTTCAGCCAGAAGCGTCCGGCACCGTGCTCGGCCTGGTGACTCAGACCCAACATCTCGTGTCAGGCGGGTTGTCACGTCAGAATTATCCTTTCAGCAACATCCTCGCTGACTACCGCAAAGCGGGCGGGGCCTCGCCTGAGTCGCTCGCGGCGCTGGGGTTCAACCTCGACCGCAACCTGAACGCGCCGGAATTGGACGGAATGCGTCCAGAGATTTGGGACTCGCCGGTAAGCGCGAGTGACTTCGAGCTCAACCTCGCGCTGCTCGAGCACGACGCAGGGGCAAAGCTCTCCCTTCACCACCGTCTGGAGGCGATGGATGAGAAGAAGGCGGCTCGCTGGGTCGGGCGATACCTGGCAATGCTGTCAGCGATCTCCACTGCCGACCCCGCTACGCCTTGGCGAGATCTGGCGGTGGTGACGGGTGTCGTCCATCGCCCACCCGAGCGGAGGGCAGAAGCAACATTTGCCTTCGAGTAAGCTAGAAGCGTAGTGCGCGGGTAGCGGGGAGAGGAAACGATGAAATCGCGAACCGAATACGTGGAAAGATTCAGGGCCTCGACGGATCCCGTGCGCGCAGCCACGCGCGCTAGTGGACAGGAGCCGGCAGTCATGGGCGTGACGCGCTTCGGCGTCGATGCCGAGACCGCCGCATTCCTAACCGCGGTGTCCCGCGGCGGATTCTCGGCCATTGCCGCCATTCTCACCTGGGCGACCGCCGCGTACCTGCGCAAGGTGTCTCGCGGCGACGCGGTCGTACTCGCGGTGCCCACGACGGGTGGGCGCTGGATCCCCTTGCGCTGCGACGTTGCACTCGAAGCTCCCGCGAAAGATTCGCTAGTGCGGGTGCGCGACGCTCTCGAGGAGCTCGCTTCCCGGGACGCACCAGATCTGATGGAGACGGCGGCGGCGCTGGGTCTGCCTCACTCGGATCGGGACAATGGACTGTGCGACACTGCCGTGTTCCTCTCGGGCGCCACGCCGGACGCAGCGTTCCCGCCCTCGATCGCGCTCGGGCTGCGCTTCGAGCTCGGCGGAGAAACCGGTCTCGGCGGCGAGCTGCATTGGCGCAGCGACTGTTTCGACGCGCGGGACGTCGAAGCCATACCGGGCCATCTGCGGGCTCTGCTCGGCGCGCTCGCCGCCGACGTGTCGCGACCTTTGGCAGGGCTTTGCCTGCTCGCGTCTGGCGAGCGGTCGCAGCTCGTCGAAGAGCCCAATCGCACGCGCGTCGACCTCGAAGGGCCGAATACAATACCTGCGGCGTTCGCGCGGGTGGCCGCGGAGAATCCGGACAAGGTCGTCGTGATCGCGGGGAATACCGAGGTCCGCTATCGCGAGCTCGCTGCGCGCGCGGATCGCGTGGCCAGCGCTCTACTCGAGGCTGGCGTCCGCGCCGGCTCTCGCGTCGGGCTGATGGCTCGGCGCGATGAATGGTTGCTGCCCGCATTGCTCGGGATCCTGAAAGCCGGTTGCGCCTACGTGCCGCTCGATCCCGAGTATCCCGAGCAGCGCCTCGCCTGGGTGCTGGAGGATTGCGGAGCTTCCGCGGTGTTGGCTTCGACCGGGGTGCCACTCGTCGTCGGCGCGCCCCGCACGTTGTACCTGGAAAACTTGGGCGAGCACAGCACAAAGCAGTGGCCATGTCCCGACGTTTCGGCCGAGGACGCAGCGTACCTCATCTACACGTCGGGCAGCACTGGCAAGCCCAAGGGGGTCCGCATCACACACGGCAACGTGCTGAACTTCTTTGCCGGTATGGACGCGGTGATTCCGCGTAGCGAGCGCGATACCTGGCTCGCCATCACTAGCATCTCCTTCGACATCTCTGTGCTCGAGCTGCTGTGGACCGTGTGTCGAGGCGTGCGGGTGGTCGTGCAAGAGAGCGGGAGGCTCGTGGACGCGGACGCGCCGAGCACGCGCACGACCGAGGCAACATTCAGCCTGTTCTTTTTCGCGGATTGCGACGCCGAGCGGGCGGCGGCGCACTACGACCTCCTGCTCCGTTCGGCAGAGTTCGCCGATCGCGAAGGGCTGGAGGCAATCTGGGTTCCGGAGCGCCATTTTCACCGCTTCGGCGGCCTATTTCCCAATCCGTCACTAGCCGCAGCTGCGCTCGCCGCGCGCACGCGCCGTATCGGAATTCGAGCCGGCAGTGTGGTTTCTCCGCTTCACAATCCGCTGCGCATCGCCGAGGAATGGTCGTTCGTCGACAACATCTCGGGCGGGCGAGTAGGCATCTCGTTCGCATCTGGCTGGAACCCCCGTGATTTCGTGCTGGCACCGGGCGGCTTCGCCGAACGGCGTGAAAAACTCTATCGAGATCTGGATTTCGTTCGGCGCTTTTGGCGCGGCGAAATCATGACCCTTTCGGCGGGCGACAAGGATCATGACGTCGAGCTCTACCCGAAGCCCGTTCAGCGCGAGCTCCCCGTCTGGATCACCGCGAGCGATTCGCTCGAGACCTTCGCCAATGCGGGCGCGGCTGGCGCTCACGTGCTGACCCATCTCCTGCACCATTCGTTCGAGGCTCTGGAGCAGAAGATCGCGGCGTATCGCGCTGCCTTTCGTGCGCACCACCAGGGCGGTCGCGCCGGCAAGGTCACGTTGATGGTGCACACGTTCGTCGGCGATTCCGAGCAGCAAGTCCTCGACGCCGTGCGAGGGCCATTCCGGCGCTACTTGCGAAGTTCGGCCGAGCTCATGCGCGCCGCCCTGCCCAAGGCCCTTGCGGGCGCCGAAATCGACGACGCGGACAAGGAAGCGATCGTCGACGCTGCGTTCGAACGCTTTTTCGAGGAGCGGGGCCTGTTCGGCACGCCAGAGTCCTGCCTGGCCAAGGTGCGGCGGCTCGAGCGCGCGGACGTCGACGAGATCGCATGCTTGGTCGATTTCATTCCCGACACGGACCTGGTCTACGAGCACCTCCGGCACCTCGTTGCCCTGCAGGCCCTGGCCAAAGGAAGCAGAAAGCAGCTCGACGTTGCCGGACAGATCGAAGCGCATCAGGTCACTCACTTCCAATGCACCCCGCCGCTGGCCCGGGCGCTCATGGAGAGCCAGCGCTTCCGCACGAGCCTGCGACACTTGCGGGTGTTTGCCATCGGCGGCGAGGCTTTCCCGAGCTCTCTCCGCGACTCGATTCGAGAGTGTTCGGACGCGGTCGTGCTCAATATGTACGGGCCGACCGAGACCACGGTCTGGTCGACCGTGCAGCAGGTGGATACCGGCTGCGCTGATGTGCCGCTCGGGCGCCCGCTCGTGAACACCCAGGTCTACGTACTCGCGCCCGATTTGGCTCCCTTGCCGGCGAACCGCGCTGGCGAGCTGTGCATCGGCGGTAAGGGCGTCGCGACCGGATACTGGAACCGTGCCGAGCTCTCGACGGAGCGGTTCGTCCCCGATCCCTTCTCGAGCGACTCACGCGACCGGCTCTATCGCACCGGGGACCTAGTGCAATGGGACCACCAAGGTGAGCTCCGCTTTCTGGGGCGACTCGATCGGCAGGTGAAGATTCGCGGACATCGCATCGAGCTCGGCGAGATCGAAAGCCGGCTCCGCGCACATCCGCGAATCCGAGAGGTCGCAGTCGCGAGCCGAAAAATCGGCAACTCCGCGCATCTGTGCGCTTACTACTCCGCCGAGACCGCGCTGGACTCACAGGAGCTCAAGGCGCACATCAGGCAGGCTCTGCCTGCATACATGGTGCCTGAGTATCTGATTCGTCTCGATGAATTCCCGATGACCGCGAATCGCAAGCTGGATCTAGGCGCTCTGCCCGCTCCGGACGAGCTGGCGAGCACGAGCGACGTCGCGGCACTGCCCTCGGATCCACTGGTGGGTAAGCTACTCGAGATCTGGAAGCGCGTGCTCGGTCGAGCAAGCCTCGGGCCTCACGACGATTTTTTCCGTTCGGGCGGGGACTCGATCCAAGTCATCCAGGTGGCAGCGCAGGCCAATGCCGCTGGCTTCTCGTTGAGCCCGAAGCTGATTTACGAGCATCCCACAGCGGCCAGCTTGGCCAGCGCGCTGGCGAGCACCGCCTCGAGTCCCGTCGCGGAGTCGCTTCCCGAAGGAAATTTCGAGCTTCTCCCCGCGCAGCGTTGGTTTTTCGGCATGGAAGTGCCGGCGCGTAGCCATTGGAACCAGTCCGTGCTGCTCGGGCTGCGCGACGACGTCGGAGGTGAACCGCTGCGCTCAGCCATCTCCGCGGCCTTCGCGCGTCATCCCGCTTTTCGCCTTCGCTTCCGCAGGAGCGGCGCGGGCTGGCTGCAGAGCTACGCGCAATCACCGGGTTCCGCTCTCGCCTACCGATCGCACGTCTGGGACCATGCCTCCGCGAGCTCGAACGATGTCGGTCAGGCAATTCGAACACAGGCCGATCTGGCGCACCGTTCGCTCGACCTCGAGCACGGGCCGGTCGCCGCCGCCGTTCACCTCTCCGGATTTCCCGGAGGCGACCTGCTCTTGCTCACGGCACATCACCTCGTAGTCGACGGCCTGTCCTGGCGAGTGCTCTTGGAGGACGTGGCTAGGGCCTACGATACGAGCCTCGCCGGTATTGACGCCGCGCTCCCGCCCGCGCCTGGGCCGCACTTGCTCGCGCGGCTCGCCGCGGAGCGGGCCGCCTCTCCAGAGGGCCTGATTGCTCGAGACTTTTGGGAAAGAAAACTGGCGAGTGCGCCCGAACCCCCATGGAATGACACGCGCGCGTGGCGAGAAGACGAGTGCGAGCTTTGGACCGCACCCGTGTGCGGCCCCGGAGAACGTGAGCTTCTGCAGATGTCTGGGCGACTCAAGGCGGACGCCGAGGCACTGACGCTCGCCGCTTTCGTCCGTGCGTTTCGGGTCGCGGGCCTCGGAAGCGGGTTCACCATCGACATGGAAACGCACGGCCGTGGGATAGCCAGCCGAGACGCGGCGGCTGCGGCAGTGGGATGGTTGACTCGCATCTACCCATTGGTGCTGCCGGCCGGCGGCGACCGAGCCGCTGACGTCCTCCGCCAAGTCAAAAATCTGCTGCGCGAAGCGGCGCCACACAAGGACTTTTGCGACGCTCCTCCCGGTGCTCCCCAGCGCGCACCAATCATCTTCAACTACTTGGGGCAGCTCGAGGCATCCGTCCGCGGTTCCCGTCTATTCGCGTCTTTTCAGCTTTCTCCCGGTCAGCCGCGCGACCCGAACGCGCTCCGCCACCACACATTAGAAGTGAACGTGCACCAAACCGAGCACGGGTTGGTCTGGGAATTCATTTATCCCCCTCTGCTCTTGCCGCGAGAAACGGTCTCTCAGCTCGCTGTGTGGTGCGCAGAGTCGTTGCAACACCTTGCAGAGCTTTCGGAAGAGGCGGCCGCCGATTGCCTACTTCCTGAAGATTTTCCTGGGGTTTCGCTGGCGCCCGATGAAATCCGAGAACTTTCGTCGCAACCAGGTGGCTTGGACGATGCGTACCCCGCGACACCGCATCAGCGCGCGCTCTTCTTCCAGTTGCACGCCTGTCCTTCCGATCACGGCCGCTTCGTCCATCAAGCTGTCCTGTTGCTGGAAGGCTGTGCCGACGAAGCTCGCTTGGAGAGAGCTCTCCAAGCAGTGGTGGTTCGCCACGACGCTTTCCGCAGCGCCTTCTTTTCGTCCCGGGCCGGCGCGCTCGTGCAAGTCGTCCGACGGGAGTCCGTCCTGTCCGTGCGACGCATGGATTGGTCGGACCTTTCGGCGGCCGAGCAACAGCGCCGCTTGAGAACCTTGCAGAAGTTGGATCTCGAGCATGGCGTGGAGCCGAGTCGAGCTCCGCTAATCCGCGCGGTGTTGGTGCGCACTGAACCGGAGTCGAGCGTGCTGCTGTGGACCTACCACCACTTGGTCGCAGACGGGTGGAGCCTGCCCCTAGTCATGCGAGATCTCCGTGAATCGTATGTGACGGGCCAAGCCCCCACCGCGCCGGTAGGCCATTTTGGCGTGTTCGCTCGCTGGCTCGCTCGCGTGAATCGCGACGAGCACGAGGCGTTCTGGATACACTACCTCGATAGGTTGAAGGTACCCGCCCCACTCTCCGCCGCGGGGCGCAAATCCGATTTTTCGTATCGAGTCGAGTACGGTGTGCTCGAACAACAGGCTGGGGAAGAGGCCATGACCCGCTGGGAGCGGGCGGCCCGCAACGAGGGTGTCACGTTCCCCGCGCTACTGCAGGCGGCCTGGGGGCTCGCGCTATGCCGAGCCTCGCGCGCTGGCGAGTGCGTCTTCGGCGTCACCGTTGCGGGCCGCCCGGCTGAGGTTCCAGACGTCGAGCACGCGATCGGGCTTTTCATCAACACTGTGCCGTTCCGGTTCCATACCTCGTCGGGCGAGACCTCCGCCTCCATCGTGCGGCGTGTTCATAGACAAGGCTCGACCCTGCGTGAGCATGCCTACGTGGAGCCCGCTCTGCTCAACCGACTCATGGGCTTACAAGGCGGCCAGATGCCGTTCGAAACCGTGCTCGTGCTCCAGAATTTCGCGAGCCCTGATTCCTCGATGGATTCCCCAGGTCTACGGGTCCGAGTGTTGGACTTCCTGGAGCGGAATCCGACTCCACTCACCCTGGAAGTAGCACCGAACAACGGGCTTTCGATCCGCTACGTGTTCGACTCCCGCCACTTTCAGAGACCGCAGGTGCTCGACCTGCACCGCGAGTTGATCACCGCGCTCGACGAGCTGTCGGGAGACCCGTCCGCGCCTGTCCAGCCCACGCATTTCTCGCAGGAAACCTTCATGAACGGGGTGAGCTGAGGCATGTGCGGTATCGCCGGCTTCCTCGACACGGCGCGCCGGGGCGTTGCCCCGGGCACGCTGGCGTCCATGCTACGAGCCATTCACCATCGCGGGCCAGACGACGAAGTCGAAACGAACGTCGACGGGCTTTCGCTCGGCTTCGTGCGGCTCGCGATCGTTGCCCTAGCAGACGGCCGGCAGCCGATCTGGAACGAGTCGGGTGACGTACTTTTGGCTTGTAACGGAGAGATCTACAACCACGGCAAGCTCCGCGCCGAGCTCGAAGCGCGTGGCCACCGCTTCCGAACCGAGTCCGATTGCGAAGTCTTGCTGCACCTCTATGAGCAGGAGGGTGATGACTTCCCTGCTCGCCTCAACGGACAATTTGCGTACGCCATTTACGATCGGCGATCGGCCACCCTTCATCTCGGCCGCGACCACGTCGGCATTCAGCCGATGTTCTACGCTCAGGTCGGGGACACCTGGGTCTTCGCCTCGGAGATCAAGGCCATCTTGCAGTATCCGGGCGTAGCCAAGAGTCTCGATCTCGTCGGGCTGGACCAACTGCTGACCTTTCCTGGCCCGGTGAGCCCTCGCACGCTGTTTCGTGGAATAAAGAGCGTACCGCCGGGGCACGCCCTGCGCATCGACCGCAACGCCACGAGCGAGCGCAGCTATTGGGACCTCGACTTCCCGGAGGTGGGGCGCGAGGAACGAGAAGATGCTGCGCGAGAGCAGGATCGTTTCCTAGGGCTGTTCATCAGCGCCGTGCGCCGCCGGCTGAAGCACGCCGAGGTGCCATTTTGCACTTACCTGAGTGGCGGCCTCGATTCGTCGTTCATCGCCGCGGTCGCCGCACCGCTCAATCGTCCGATGTTGCTCGTCGCGCTCGGTGTGCAGATGGACGACTCGCGTCGCGACGAAGCCAGGTTCCAAGAGCGGCTGGTCCAAAATCAATACATCGACTACCGCGGTATTCCCTTCGGCGTCAGCGAAACGCTGTCGTTGTTGCGAAAAGCCATCTACCACTCCGAAACACCGCTCAAGGAGTCCTACAACGCGGCGAGCCTCGCGCTGTCAGCCGCGTCACGCAGCGTGGGCGCGAAGATCATCCTGAGCGGGGAGGGCGCCGATGAGCTGTTCGGCGGCTACGTCGGTTATCGCTTCGATCGGCAACGGCGGTCACGTGAGATCATGCGCGATCCCGCCGAAGCGGCGCTGCGCGAGCGCGTCTTCGGCGACGCAAACCTTCTCTACGAGAAAGACCTCACGGCGCTGCGAGAGCTGAAGGCGGCTATTTACGCTCCACGTCTGCTCGCCGATCGACAAAGGTTCGACTGCTTCGAGCACCCCTTGCTCGACACTCGAAAGGTGCGCGGCCGCAACCCGATAAATCAGCGCTCCTATCTGGATTTGAAGTTGCGGCTCTCCGATCACCTGCTTTCCGATCACGGGGATCGCATGACGATGGCGAATTCCGTAGAGGGCCGTTATCCGTTCCTCGACAGCGAGATCCTGGAGTTTGCGCGAAGGCTCTCTCCGGAGCTCAAGGTCAATGGGTTTACCGACAAGTTCATCGTGCGCAAGGCAGCGGCTCGTTTGATTGCGCCGGAGTTCGCCACGCGCGAGAAATTCCATTTCATCACGCCGACCTCGGCTCAGCTGCTCCGTTCGGGCAATCCCGAGGTTTTGGATTTACTCTCCGCATCGCGCACTCGCGCGGTCGGCTTGTTCGATCCAGCGTGGGTAGAAGCTCGGACAATGCGCTACCTCCGCAGCGACGAGGATGTCGATGCACCGTTCGAGAACGACTGGCTGATGACTGTCCTCACCAGCCACTTGTTCATAGAGGAGTTCGGGCTCGGAAACATTTGAGGGCCGGCGGCGGCCCGCTTGGAAAGCACGCGAAACATGCAGCATGCCATCCTGAGAACGATTGCGAAGCAGATCCGCGAGCGCGGGTCGGACCGGGCCGTGTCGGGTAGCCGAGCCCTCACTTACAGCGAGCTGGATCGCTCGAGCGCAGGCGTCGCTTCGGCCCTCTCGAGCCTCCTCGGCGGACAACGCGGGCGCGTGCTGGTCTTATCCAGCGAGCCCGCCACGTTCATTCCCGCACTGCTCGGCGTGCTCCGGGCCGAATGCACGTACGTGCCGGTGCTTTCGGACCTGCCTGCGACGCGGCTCGAGTTCATCGTTCGTAAGGTGCGACCAGCGGCAGTGCTGCACGACGCACGCTCGCGCTCCATAGCGGAAGCTCACTTTCCCTCACTACCTCACCTGGGACTCGAGGTCTTGGAGGGCAAAGCTGACTGGCCCGAGCTCCCGCCCGATCATCCCGCGTACGTGTACTTCACCTCGGGCTCCACTGGAGAGCCGAAGGGCATCGTGGGCCGCTACGCCTCACTAAGCCAGTTCATTCACTGGGAAGCCTCGCTGCTTGGTTTGCAGCGAAAAACCAACGTTTCTCAGTTGGTCTCGCCAATGTTCGACGCGTTCTTGCGCGACGTCCTGCTGCCGCTTTCGGTCGGCGGCTGCTGCTGCGTGCCCGAAGACGCGGAGCGCGAAGACGCCTCACGGCTTGCCGACTGGCTCGTACGCAGCCAAGTCGAAGTCGTGCACACCGTGCCGTCCGTCTTCCGGACGCTGGTCGGTGCGCTCTCGGACAAGGGCCCGACCTTCCCTGTCCTTCGCCACGTGCTGCTTTCTGGAGAAGCGCTGCTCCCCTCCGATGCTGCGCTGTGGGCGCGGCGTCTCGGCGAGGAAGTCTCGCTCTACAACCTGTACGGCGCGACCGAAACCACGATGATCAAGTTCTGCTACCGCGTCTCTCGCGACGACGCGACGGCACCCGCCATTCCTGTCGGACGACCTATCGACGGGGCCGCCGCGTGGATCGCAGACCAGGAGTTACAGCCCTTGGTCGACGGAGAGATCGGTGAGATCATAGTCGAAACCGAGTTTCGGACGCTCGGCTATCTAGACGATCGGGAAGCGACCGACCGGGTGTTCGTGCCCGTGCCGGGCGCGCCAGCACGAATCGCCTATCGCACTGGCGACCTCGGCCGGCGGCGCTTCGACGCCGTATTCGAGTTTCTGGGACGAAAAGACCGCCAGGTGAAGATCCGGGGGGTGCGCATCGAACCTTCCGAAATCGAAGACGCGGCGCGCGCGCTGCCCGGAGTGCTGGACTGCACCGTGGACGTGGAGAGCCAGACCGATGGCACGACCAATCTGGCGCTGTATGCGGTGCTCACGCACGGGCTCACCAGCGACGACTTGCGCGCCCATCTTCAAGAGCGCTTGCCGGCCCCTTACTTGCCGTCCGCGGTGCGCGCGTGCCGTGAGCTCCCGCGCCTGCTCAGCGGCAAGGTGGACTTTACAGCGCTGCGCGCCACGGCCAAGGCTACTCGCAGCGCTCCCGTCCCGGCCGCGACCCCGAGCGAGGCGTTCGTCCTCGAGCTCTTTCGTCAACTCGTTCAGGACCACGGGGTCGGCGTCGAGGACAACTTCTTCGATGTGGGAGGACATAGCCTGCTCGCCATCCAGGTGCTTTCCCGCGTCCGAGAAGAGCGGAGGGTGGAAGTCCCACTGGCTTCCTTCTTCGGGAACTCCACGGCGCGGGGCCTGGCCGAGTTCATCGATCGCAGCCCGACGCTGCCCGCGCCAACCGAAGCGGCTGCTTCCGAGGAAAAGCGCATCGACCTCGCGGCCTTGAGTGACCAGGACCTGGAGCAGCTGCTGACCGATCTTCTCAAGCAGGAATGAGCGCGATGGCCACAGCATTCAAGAGAGAGCAAGGCCCCAGCGCCGAAAACAATCGCGAGGACAGACTCGCGCGTCTGCGCGCTCTGCTGGGCGACGGGGCGCGGCTCGCCCCTGCGTCCGCAGCCCAAGAACGCTTCTGGGTGCTCGCTCACGGCGGCGAAGATCCATCATTTTACCACGTAGCCGAAGCCGTGGAGGTGATAGGCGAATTGGATATCGCGCGGCTCGGCAGCTGCCTCGAGAAAATGATCGCGCGCCACGAGGTCTTACGAACTGGCATCGCCTCCGTACAAGGCAAGCCCGTGCAACTGATTCTCTCGCGCGTTGCCGCCCCGCTCGCTCGTGGCGCAGAAGTGCCGGGCGTACCGCTCGAGGAGATCCTACGCCAGGAGGCCGCCAGGCCTTTCGACCTGGCGCGACCGCCACTGTGGCGCATGTTGGTCGTGCCAATCTCACCCGGCCGGCACGCGGTGCTCACCGTCTTCCATCACCTGATCTCCGATGGCTGGTCCACCGCAGTGTTCCTGCGTGAGGTGCTGCTCTGCTACATGGCAGAGCTCGAAGGCACCCCCATCGCCCTGCCTCCGGCGCTCCAGTACCGAGAATATGAGCTCGATCGCCAGCGTCTGCTCGGCGAGCGTGAGGCCGAGATCGTACGTTATTGGACCAAGCAGCTCTCAGATCTGCCGAAGGCTCCTACTCTCCCCTTCGATTCAGTACGTCCCGCCGAGGGCGGGGGTTCCGGTGCGTGGCTGCCTTTCGATTTGGGACCCCGTGGTGAAGAGAACGCGCGCGTTCTCGCTCGCGCCAGCGAGACGACCTTGTTCGGCGTGTTCATGGCTGTGTTCAACGCCACGCTGCACACGCTCTCCGGCGACCGGGATCTGCTCGTGGGCACGGTCGTGTCCGGACGACACGGGCGGCGTGAATGGGAAACCGTGCTGGGGCCGCTGATCAATTCCTTGATCCTGCGCACCCGCATTGATGAAGCCGAGAGCTTTCGGGCGTTCCTGTCTCGCTCCCGCGACGACGTGCTGCAGATGCTCTCGCACCAGGATCTGCCGTTCGACCGCGTGGTCGAGATCGCGGGTGCCCCCCGTCGAGCAGGGATCATGCCTCTCACTCAGGTGGGCATCGTCTATCACGAGTACCCGGTTCGGGCGCCGCGCGGGCTGCCACTCACCCTGCATCCGTTGCCTTTCGACACCGGCCGAGCGCAGCTCGATCTGGCGCTCGTGATCGTCAACCAGGAAGGGCGGCTGCGCTGCCGCTTCGAGTACGATTCTCGACTACTGCGGGAGGAGACCGTGCGCATTGCGCGCAACGTGTTCTTGGCCATTCTGGCGGCCGCCAGCGCCCGCCCCGAAGCGGCGCTAAAGGACGTATGCCGCACAGCCTTGCCGGAGATGCTGCCGCTGCTCTTCACCCAGCACATGCGGCAGATCTGGCAGGGCGAGCAGGTCTTCGGCGATCCGCTGCTCTATCGAAATACGGTCCTGTACACGATCCCGAAAGCCATTGACGAAGCTCTGTTCGTGCGCGCCGCGGACTTCGTCGTCAGTCGTTCGGACGGGCTCCGCGCGTACGTCGAGCCGAACGGGGGGTTCCCTCGGCTCCGCTTTGCGGCCCCTGGCTCGGGGAGCAACTGCTTCCTCGATTTCTCGCGAAAAAGTGAGCCTGAAGCTGCCTTCCACACTTGGCTCGAGAGCTCACTACATCGCCCTGCGGATCTCGAGCACGTCCCGTTTCGGACCGATCTCGCGCGGCTAGCGCCCGATAAGCACGTCTGGTGCATCAGCGCACACCACATGTTCGGAGATGGGCGCATGGTGATGGTGCTCATTGAGCGCGTGTCCGAGGTCTATCGACAGCTCGTGGCTGGGCGCTTCGAGCCTGATGCCGCGCAGTACCCGCAGCTCGCAGACCACCTCGTGAGCGACCTCGAGTACCAGCGCTCCGCGCGCTTTCGCAAGGACGCGGCGTACTGGGCCAAGCGCCTTCAAGGAGTAGGTGAAGCCATCTCCTTCTACGGTCGAACTCCACGCAAAGCGACCACGATTATCGACCGTGTGCCTTGCCGCATCGGCAGGGAGCGCACGTTGCGTCTGCTCGCCATGGCCGACCAGAACCTCACCGTGGTGAAGGGGGTCGACGCTTTCTTGTGCAATGCGTTCGGTGTCGTGCTCGCGGCGTACCTGAACAAGATCTCCGGGGGCGCCAAGCGCATTCTGTTCGGATCGGTCACCCACAACCGTCGCACACCCGAGAGCAAGAACATCATCGGCATGTTCATGCAGGTCATCCCACACGTGCTGGAGCTCGACGACGGCGAAACCTTCCGCAGCCTGATGCGCAAGATGGATCGGGAAATGCAGGCCGCATTGCGCTACGGCCAATACGCCGTAGAGAGCCCTTTGGGCCGGCCTATCTACGACGTGCTCCTGAACTATCACAAGGAGACCCCGGTTCAGTTCGACGGCACTCAGGGCGGTTATGAAGTGATCATACGCCGGGCTACGCAGAGCTTCGGCGTCAACGTCACCAACTACGACTTCTCGGGTGACGTCGAGCTGCAATTCGATTTTCATCGTGACGTGTTCGACGCGGACAAGTACGCGCAGGCGATGGCGCATTTCGTCGCGGTCATCGACGCTCTGCTCGAAAATCCGGACGCTTCGATCGCCTCGCTATGTCTGCTCGGCTCCGCGGAGCGCAAGCGGTCGCTCGTTGACTTCAATGCGACCGAAGCTCCGTTCCCGCTCGAGAAAGACTTGTACACGGCGTTCCGCGAGGTGGCCGCCGAACGACCCCGCGAAGTGTGCGCATCGGATATGGACGGCTCGATCAGCTACGAGGCGCTGCTCGCCGCGTCGGAGCATCTGGCGCAGCGCCTGTTCGATGCAGGCGCCCGGGCCGAGGCTGTGGTCCCCATTTTGGCCGACCGAGGGATCCCTTTCTTGGAAGCCATCCTCGCCGTGTTCGCGCTGGGTGCCGCTTATTTGCCGCTGGATCCCAACGCACCTTCCGAACGCTTAGCCCACATTCTGAGCGAATGCGGGGCGGCGATGGTTTTGGTGCAGCCGACACACGTCGAGAAGCTACCCAGCGACGCTTCGATTCACCTGCTGACTCTTCGTCACGGTCCAAGTTTGTCGTCGAGGCGGCCCACCGCGGCTGCGCGCGCCGCGCTGCCCGCCGCGCCGCGCGGCACACGGCGCCTCGCCTACGTCATCTACACCAGCGGCTCTACGGGTCGGCCGAAAGGTGCGATGATCTCCCAGCGTGGGATGATGAACCATCTCTACGCCAAGCGTCGCGATCTCGAGCTCGGGCCGACCGACGTGATCGTTCAGAACGCTTCTCAGTGCTTCGACATCTCGGTGTGGCAATTCCTGTCCGCCCTCGTGAGTGGAGCCAGAACGCTGATCGCGCCGGAACAGGCAATCCTCGATCCCGAAGCCCTCGTGGACATTCTCGAGCGCGAAGGTGCCACCGTGCTCGAGGTCGTCCCCTCCTATCTTCGAGTCCTGCTCGATCACTGGGGCCGCCATCCGTGTCGAACGCCGCTGCCGTCGCTGCGTTGGTTGCTGGTGACGGGCGAAGCCCTGCCGCCTGACCTGGCACGTCACTGGCTTTCGCTCCGACCGGAGGTGCCGCTCGTCAACGCCTATGGTCCCACCGAGTGCTCGGACGACGTAACCCATCATTTCCTGCGCTCTGCCCCTGCGCCTTGGGAGCACACCGTGCCCATCGGCAGGCCCATCGCGAACACCCAACTCTACGTACTCGACAGTGGCTTGCAGCCGGTGCCAGAGGGTGTGGAGGGCGAGCTGTGCGTCGGCGGGGATGGAGTCGGGCTCGGCTACCTCGAAGACGATGAAAAGACGCGCCAGGCCTTCATCGAGAATCCTGTGCCTGAGGGAACCTCACCCCTTCTCTACCGCACCGGCGATCGCGTGCGGTTGCGCGAAGACGGCTATCTCGAGTTTCACGGGCGCCTCGACCATCAGATCAAGCTACGAGGGTACCGCATCGAGCTCGGCGAGATCGAGGCGGTGCTCCGCGCGCACCCCGAAGTAGCGAATGCGGTCGTCGTCGTGCGCCAAGTTCAAGGCGTCGATGCGCTAGCGGCGTACGTGGAGCCGCGCGCAGGTTCGGGGGAGCTGGAGCCCGACCTTCGAGCAAGCGCGGCACGGCTGCTCCCTTCATACATGGTGCCACAACACTGGCTGCTCTTGGAGCACATCCCGCTAACGACCAACGGCAAGACGGATTTCGCCTCGCTTCCTGAACCCCGTGCCGAGGGCTCGACGCCCGCAGTCACCGCCCCGCTCAGCGAGCTCGAACGAAACGTGGCAGCCATTTGGGAAACGGTGCTCGAGCATCCGGTGCACGATCCGGACGCGGACTTCTTTGGCCTTGGTGGCGACTCGCTACGCGCCATTCAGGCGCTGTCGCTGGCCGCGGCCCGCGGCATGCGCGTGCGGATGCAGGATTTCTTGGCGCAACCGACGGTGCGCGGGATGGCACTGTGCCTGGACGCCGAGGGCCCAGCGCCCGTGACACCCCGGCCCGCACTGGACGCCCCTGGGGAGGTCCCGCTGGTCGCGACCCAACTGCGGTTTCTGCGGGCGTCTCACGGAGAGCCTTCGCATGACAACGTCGCGATCTGGCTGTCACTCGAAGCGCACCTCGCGCCGCACGCCGAAGCCGCGCTCGCAGCGATCTGCGCAGAGCGCGACGCATTCCGGCTCAAGTTTTCACGCACTGACGACGAGTGGCAGCAGTTTCTGGGCAGCGAAACCGTGCCGCCAGTGTTCTTGCGCAGGCGCCTTTCACGTGCCGCGCAGGGCGAAGCGCTCTTGAACGGGTGGGCGAGTGAAGCGCAGACCACGCTCGATCTGGAGCGCGGCGTGCTTGCCGCGGGCTTGCTCGTCGAGGATGGCATGCCCGGGCGCTCGCTGTTGCTGGTGGTCGTACATCACCTGGTTTCTGACGCGGTGTCGGCTCGCCTGTTGCTTGCCCGGCTAGCCGAGGTGCTGAACGATCTGGGCGAAGGCAGAAGCCCTCGCGCGTTGCGACAGTCGGCCGGCGCCTCGAGCTTCACCACCTACGCTCGCGAGCTTCGACGCGCGGTCAACTCCGGTTCGTTCGACGCGCAGTACGACTTTTGGCGCTCGCTGCCGCTCGAGCGAACCACGCCTCTTCCCGCCCGACTGCCCGCGGATAACCTGGTCGTCGCTCAACGCAGCGTGGTTGCAAAAGTGCCGACGCGACTGCTCGCAGCAGAAGGCGATGCCCGGTCTGTGCCCGGCGGCGTCGCGCACGCGGCTCTGTCTGCGCTCGTGCGCGCGCTGGGGCGCTTTCGAGGTCCGGGCGCTTATGCCGTCGGCATCGTTGGCACCGGCAGAGAATGGGCCCCTCGTGGGCTCCCCGTCGAAGGCACGGTGGGCTGGTTCAACTCCTACTACCCCGTTGTTTTCGACGTGAACGGCGAAGAAGCACCAGCAGAGCTCTCGCGAAAGGTGCGCGAGAACGTGGATCGAGTGCCGATGGGCGGCTTCGGCTACGCGGTGCTCAGGCACCTGCATCCGGACCAAACGGTGCGAAGTACTCTCGAAGGCCAGGGTGATCCGGACATTGCCTTCAACTACCTGGGTCGGGCAGCGACCAACGAGCAAGGCTTGCAGTCGGCGGACGTGGCCACCGGCGCGACGCGGGCTCCGAGCAACCACCGCCTGGCCTGGCTGCACGCCGAGTGCTGGGACGAGCGCGGTGCCGTCGGACTACGACTGGACTTCAACTCGAAAGCCTTCACTGAAACCGAAGTCGCACAGCTCTTGGAGGAATGGCAGCAGGGACTGATCGCCGTGGTCGACGCTCTGACGCGGGAAAAGGCCGGACACTGATGGCCCGCTTTCTAGCCATTTGGTTCGGCCAGGTGATTGCGGGGTGTGGGGCAAACCTCGCCACATTCTGTCTCGGCATTTGGCTGTACCGACAATCGGAGTCGGTCACCCAATTCTCGCTGCTGCTCTTCTTTCACACCGTGCCCGTGGTCTTGCTGGCTGGCGCGGCAGGGCGGGCCGCCGATCGCTGGAACCAGCGTCGGACCTTGATGATTTCGGACGCGCTGAGCGCGTCGATCGCGCTCGTCTATATCGGCCTTCTTCAGGCCAGCATCATGAGTCCGCTCTGGATCTACGCGCTGGCGTGCGCGGGGGGGTGCCTAAGCGCCTTCCAATGGCCCGCCTATCGCAGCTGGTCCACGCGACTCGTCGCTCCGCGCGACTTCGGCCGCATCGGTGGGCTCATGAAGCTCGGCGAGGGCATTCCGTATCTGCTCGGCCCCGTACTGGGCGGCGCGTTGATGGCGGAAACCTCGCTGACAGCAGTGTTCGGTATCAATTTGGTTGCGTTCCTGCTGTCAGTGCTCGTGTTGGCAGCGGTTGGGGCTGCCGGCACTGCAGAGAGCGCCCCGCCCGGCGTCGATAGCGCTGCGAAAGGCGCGTCCACTCTTGGCGAGTTCCTCCGACCGCGGCCGGGGCTCATCGCGCTTCTGCTGATGTCACCGTTCATCGTCTTCACGGAAGGCTGGGTGGTGACGCTGTTCCAGCCCTTCATGCTGCATCACGTCGACTCGGCTCGTATGGGCCTGGTGCTTTCTCTCGGGGGCATCGGCATGGTGGTCGGCGGTATTCTCATGGGGATTTGGGGTGGGCCACGCCGACAGATCTTCAGCGTGCTCGGAGGCATCTTCGCGCAAACTCTGTTGGTGGCGGCGCTGGCGCTGGCCAAGCCGGGATTTTGGACCGGAACGCTCGCTGCCTTCTTCTACTTCTTCGCGATCCCGTTTCTCTCGGGCTCGAACCAGGCAATTTGGCAGGTGCTGACACCAGCGCACCTGCAGGGGCGCATGTTCGCGTTTCGGCGCGCCACCGAGTCCATCGCGACCCCGGCTTCACTACTTACCGCTGGTCTCTTGGTCGATTTCGTACTCAAACCCTTGCTGCGTCCAGAAGGGCCGCTCGCATTTCTGAATGGCGTCGTGCCGGAAGGTCCGGCAGCGCCCATCGCAGTTCTCCTGCTATTCGTCGCGGTCCTGAATTCAGCGTTGATCGCGGCGGCATTTCTGTATCGGCCGGTGCGGCGCATCGACTTGGAGCTAGACCCGCCCAGTCTCGACCATCCCGAGTCGAACCGCTCCGGGTTCGCCGCAACAGAAGCGGTCGCGGCCGCCAGGAGGTCCGCGTGATCGGGGCCGCGCGGCCAATCGAGCGCGAGACTTGGCCGTTCGTCGTGGACGCCGAGCGGCCCGCGCCCGTGCCCAGCGGCAGCCTGCTGACGGTATTTCGAGCTCGTTTCGAGGAGCTACGTCAGACGGCCGCTGAGCGCGGGGCAGTCCTGTTCCGCGGCTTCGATCTCTGCGATCGGGCCACCTTTCACGACTTCGTTCAGCAGGCGGTTCAGCCACTGGACTACGTGTACGGCAACTCCCCGCGCTCACGGCTGACCGAGGCGGTGTACACGTCCAGCGAGTTTCCGCCGGAATTCTCGATCTCGTTTCACAACGAGCTTTCCTACTGCGCGAGCTGGCCGCGCTACTTGTTGTTCTTCTGCGCGCTTGCAGCCGCCGAAGGCGGAGAAACTCCGCTGGTAGACAGCCACGCGCTCTGGCAAGCCCTACCGCGGCATTTGCGCGAGCGCTTCGAGAAACGCGGCTTGCTCTACATTCGCAACCTCCACGGCGGCAAGGGCCTCGGGCCGTCGTGGGCGACGACATTCGGGACCTCCGAGCGAGCGCGCGTAGAATCCCTGTGCGAGGCCGGCGACATTCGCTTCGAGTGGAAGGACGATGGCTCGCTGCGGATCTGGGAGCTGCGTCCAGCCACGCAGCTGCACCCCGACACGGGGGAGCCGCTCTGGTTCAACCAAGCGGATCAGTTTCATCCGACCAATCATCCTGCCGTCGTCGGTGACGCCTTGGCTCAGTACTACCGCGGGCGCGAAGAGGACATGCCGCACTACTGCCTTCACGGCGATCGCACTCCGCTCGACCCGACCGATCTCGAAGTGGTGCGGCGAACGGCCAAGAGCCTCGCGCGTGCCTTCAGCTGGCAACGCGGCGACTTGCTGCTGGTCGACAACATGAAAGCTGCACACGGCAGGAACCCTTACCGAGGGGCGAGAGAGATTCTCGTTTCGATGTTCTGATGGGGGCAAGCAACATCGCATCCGCAGCACTGGACCCGGGCGTCGCCCACGCCGGGCTCATTACCGGCAACATCGGCAATACGCCGTTGGTGCGCCTGGGCAGGTTGTTCCCGAAGCACGACGCGCACGCCAAGCTGGAGCTCCTGAACCCAACACAGAGCATGAAAGACCGTTCGGCTTTCCACATCCTCTCCGCCGCCGAGCGCGAGGGCACGCTGCTGCCGGGCGCGCCCATCGTCGAGTCTTCGTCGGGCAACTTCGGTCTCTCGGTCGCGCTGTACGGAAACATCAAGAACCACCCTGTGATTTGCGTCGTCGATCCGCGCCTCATGCCCTACTACCGGCGCATGTACGCGATCTTGGGCGTCGAGATGCGTGTGGTAGACGAGATGGAACAAGGCAGCTACCAGCTTGGCCGCATTCGCAAGGTGAAGGAGCTCAGCGCAAGAATCCCAGGCGCCTACGTTCCCAATCAGTACGACAACCCACGCAACGCCGAAGCACACTATTTGTTCACCGGCGGGGAAATCCTGCGACAGGTCGGGGAGCGCTCCATCGACTATCTGTTCGTGGGTATCAGCACGGGCGGCACGCTGACGGGCATTGCGCGTCGAATTCGGGAACGGCACCCCGAATGCGAAATCGTGGCGGTCGACGCGCAAGGCTCCCCGCTCTTCGATCCCTGCCCGCGGCCCCGGTTGATGACCGGTCTCGGCTCCAACTACGTGAGCCGAAACCTGGACAAGGATCTCATCTCGACGGTAGTTCTGGTGAGCGACCTAGAGGCTACCGCAATGGCGCGCGTGCTCACACGACAGGAAGGGATCTTCGCGGGCGTCTCGGCGGGAGCTGTGGTCGCCGCGATCCGCAAGATGTCTGACCGTATCCCTCCGGGTAAAACCATCGTCACGCTGCTGCCGGACAGCGGAAACCGCTACATCGAGACCTTCTACAACGACCGCTGGGTGCGCAGGCACCTCGGTGTCGATATCAATCGGCTCGGGCGAGAACGGGGCGGCCTGGAGAATTTGGTAACGCCCATCCCCCCTTCCGAAGGACGCCCTCCGCGCGACTCCGGCCTTTTCATGGCGCGAGGAAATACATGACGAGCTCAGACGGTAACCTGCGCGTTCTCGGCGCAAACGACGTTCAATCCCTGCTCGACGGCAGGCAAGAGGCAATCCTTTCCGCCGTGCGGCAGGCGTACCTCGCACACTACGAAGCGCGCACGAGCCTCCCCCACTCGACCTTCCTCCGGTTCCCGAACGAACCAAGGAACCGCATCATCGCGCTGCCTGCGTACCTCGGGTCGCCCTTCGAAATGGCGGGCCTCAAGTGGATCGCCTCGTTTCCGGGCAACGTCCAACATGGCCTGCCGAGAGCCTCCGCGCTGGTCGTGCTCAACGACCTGGAAACCGGTTTTCCGACCGCGATCCTGGAGGGCGGCGCCATCAGCGCCAAGCGCACCGCGGCCAGTGCCGCGCTGGCGGCGAAGCTCCTCCACGCGGAATCGAATCCCAAGGAAGTCGCTCTAGTCGGCGCGGGCCGGATCAACGCCGAAATCCTGTCGTTCCTGCGTGCGGTCTTTCCTAGCCTCACGACCGCGTACCTGTTCGATTCCGTTTCCGACAACGCGCGGCGCTTCGCGCGCGACCACGCGGGGGTCGTCGAATTTCGGTTGCTCCAGCGTGCGGAGGACGCGCTGCACCAGGCCGCGCTCGTGTCCCTGGCGACCACCGCGTCGGTCCCGCATCTGGCCGACGAGGGCGGCTGGGGTCGAGGTTCCACCGTGCTGCACATCTCATTGCGAGATTTGCGGCCTGAAACCATTCTTCGCTCGGTCAACCTCACCGACGACGTCGATCATGCGTGCCGCGAGCGAACGTCTCTCCATCTGACCGAAATTCAAGAAGGGCACCGCGAGTTCGTCGCGGGTACGCTCGAGCGGGCGCTGCGCGGGGAAGGGTGCAGATCGGTGAGCGACGAACGGCCGCTGGTGTTCAGCCCGTTCGGCCTGGGAATACTGGATCTCGCGGTGGCAGCGTTGGTCCTCGAGTGGGGGAACCGAGACAACGTCGGGTTCAGCGTTCGAGGTTTCTCTCCCCGAGCAGCGCCATGACCCATGATGAGCTCTTCGGCTTCCTTCATTTCACCGGCCTGCGTGCTCGTGCTGTCGTCGATGCTCGCGCTGGCTGCGCCCCGCAAAGCGTTCGCGGAGCCGCCGGCTCCGAGTCCCCCGAACACCGCCAAAACACCAACGGCGGCGCCGGTAGCCCCGCCCGCAGCGGCGGCGCCCGAGAAGACTGCCAAGAAGCCGGAAGGCACAGATTTGGTGCTCCTCCCGCTCGTCGCTCGCAGCGAGGAGACGAACTGGCAGTTCGGAGCCGCGGGAATATTCTTTCTTCCCCGGCCCGCGGAGCTCGTCCCGCGCACGAACTTCAACGCCTCCGCGTTGATCAGCGTGCGCAAGCAGTTCACTGCCAGCATCGGAACGAACGCCTACTTGCTGCAGGATCGTTTAAGGCTCTCAGCCGTTTTCGACGCGTTTCTCTGGCCTACCGAGTTCTTCCTACAAGACCCACCCTCGGATACTCCGGAAAAGTACTCGTTCGCCGGAACCAAGGGCGAGGCACTGACGGCCTGGAGGCTGGTCGGCAAGCTGTTCGCGGGACCATCCTTCAAGTTCTCGGTCCAGAAAAACGACGTTCCGAGCGGCGGCGTGATGGAGGGCGCGGGGCTCACATCCTTGCGCGGACACACCTCAGCGGGGCCAGGCCTGTCGATCGCCTTGGATTCTCGCGACATCGCCTACGCCGCCACGCGGGGAGTCTACGTGGGGGCTACTGCTCACTACCTCTTCGGCCTGAACTCGCGCACGAACGGCTTTTT
This sequence comes from Polyangiaceae bacterium, assembly GCA_035281385.1. GTDB lineage: Bacteria > Myxococcota_A > Polyangia > Polyangiales > Polyangiaceae > PMG-095. The sequence continues at coordinate 8,546 of DATEDZ010000025.1, read as the reverse complement.
CGACTACGAGTTGTTCGCGCGCGGCTACCTTTCCAGCGACTCCACGCACAACGTGCTGGCTCTCGCAACCGAGCTTCATGGTGTAAGCGGCGATCCGCCATTTTCCCTAATGCCCACGTCGGACGGCACCACGGTGCTGCGCGGCATCAAGCGAGCACGCTACTATGATTTTCGGCTGGTCACTGCGCAGGCCGAGTATCGGCGGTACCTCGGCTATTTGGGGCCGACCGGGCCTTGGGGCGTCACGCTGTTCGCCGAGGCCGGCCACTTCCTTCGGAGCCTGCGAACCTTCGGCAAGCGCGACATCGTCGTGTCCGTCGGCGCAGGCCTTCGCTATCTCATCATTCCGAAGGATAGAGTGGCTATCCGCCTCGACGTGGCCTACGTCGACGGTGGGTTGGGGGTAGTGCTCAATGCGCTCGAAGCGTTCTGATCCACGAGATGGAGGTGAACCGTGATCGGCGTCGTAGGAGGAATGGGACCCCATGCCGGCCTCGACCTCGTCGCCAAGGTCTTCGCACACACGCTGGCAGCGCAAGACCAGGACCATTTGCCGCTCGCGCTGCTCTCGGTTCCGAGCGAAATCCCTGACCGTACGCGCTTCTTGCTCGGGCAGGAGAGCCGGAACCCGGCTTTGGTCATCGCGCGCATCCTGCAGCAGCTCGAAGAGCTGGGTGCGACCGTGGCCGGCATCCCTTGCAACACCAGTCACACGCCGCGGATTTTTCAAAGCATCCGCGCCTCTTTGCTCGAGCGCGGCTCTCGTCTTCGGCTCCTCGACATGGTCGAGGAAACGGTGCGCTTTACGGCCGAAAACCTACCGAACGGCGGGCGGCTCGCGCTTCTCAGCACCTACGGCACTCATCGCGCCGGGACCTACCGCGACGCCTTCAGCGGCTCGCTGTTCACACCCATTGCCTTGAGCGACGTGGAGATGGCCGATCTCGTTCACCTCTCCATCTATCACCCGGACTGGGGGCTCAAAGCTTGCCCCGATCCAGTTCAACCGCAGGCGCGCGAACGGCTTTCAGAGGCTTGCCGGCGACTCGAATTGCAAGGCGCGCAGGCGGTGATCCTGGGCTGCACCGAGCTGCCGTTTGCGTTTCGGCACTCGCGCGTGAGCGGGATGCTCGCCATCGATCCAGCCGTAGCGCTCGCCCGCGCGCTCATTCGCGACCTGGCGCCTGCCCGGTTGAAGCCGTTTCGTGAGGAGAATCCCGCTTCGATCGAAGCCGAGCCGAGAGGCTCTTTCCAAACGAGCCTCACCGCGTAACGGGCACTTTCCAAGACCTGCATGTCTTGTCGGGCTGGCCCCTGCTCCAGCTAGACTTTTGGTTCGTTCGAGATCCCCAAGCAATTCTGGATGATTTGAATCAATCTGCCTCGATCAGTATCGATGAAAAAATGATCGCCAGCGAGCATCCATTCAGAAAAATTCGCCGAGGTGACTTTATTCCACGCGCGCAAGGAGTCCCGAGCCACGAGCGGGTCATGCTCCCCACCGATAGCGGCGATCGGCACCGAAAGCTGGCCGTCCCCTTGGTAAACGTAGCTATCCAGCAGAGTGAGATCCGCGCGCATGATTCCGAGCACGATGGTACGCATGTCTGGCTCGGCGAGCACCGCTTGCAGGCGCTGGCCGTAGCGGCCGAAAATGTTCGCGATCACCTGCTCGTCCGACGCCGACGCGCTATCGTGGACGAATGCGGGCGGCAGGTGCGGCGCGCCGCGGGCAGCGACGATCAGGCGTTCGGGCGAGCGTTCCCCGCGGCGCATCAGTTCGCGAGCCCACTCGTATGCGATCAACGCTCCCATGCTGTAGCCAAAGAATGCGAAAGGAACGTCGAGCAAGGCGGCGACGCCTTCGTGAAGAGCCTTTATCAGAGCTGGCAGGTCGCTGAACGGTGGCTCTTTCAAGCGAGCGATGCGGCCTGGAAGTTCAATCGGGCAAAGGTCTACGTTTTGGGGGAAGGCTGCGTGCCATCGGTGGTAGATGGCCGCCGAGCCCCCAGCATAGGGCAAACAAAAGAGCCGCAAACGGGCGCATTTTTTCAGCGGCCTGCGCGCAATCCAAGTGTTGTCCATTCTCCACATTTCCGACATTCTGACCGCCGTTCCCATCGCGCCGCGAACCCGCGCGAGCGTCCAACCTAATGCTTGCCGCAACTTCGCGACGGAGCCTAGCTTAGTTCACGAGTCCATGGCCGATAGTTTGATTGAAACCTGGTCGCGTAGGCCGCGGAGTCTTCTGGCGAGCGCCGCCTGCGCGTCGTGCCTAGTGGGCTGCGGTCCAGGCGACGAGGTCGACATCGGCGCCGTGGGAACGCTCGACTACCATGGCCGCGTCGAAAGCATCGAGACCCTCGGTCGCTACACCAGCTTGGACGCTCATCTGCTGTTGCAGCTGGCAACGCACCCGATCGAGGTTTCCGTGGAGAACGACTATTTTCTCTACCGTGTGACCTATCCCACCTCGGGCGTGCACGGCGGAACCACGCGCGTTTCTGGTCTGGTTGCCATCCCCGCCACGCGCGACATCAAGGGCGTAGTGAGTTGGCAGCACGGCACCAACACTTACCGGCCCAGCTCCATCTCCAAACCATCCATCCCGGAGGGGTTTGGTGTCACGGCGATGTTTGCGAGCGACGGCTTCATGACCGTCGCTCCCGATTACATCGGGCTCGGGGTTTCCAAGGAAATGCAAGGTTACTATCACTGGCCAAGCACGGTCAGCACCATCGTCGACCTGCTCGAAATCGCCGAAATCATGCTCGACGGGGTGGCGCGGAGTCCCGATCGGGACCTCTACCTGGCGGGCTTCTCACAAGGCGGCGGCGCCACGGCTGCCGTGCAAAAGTTTCTCGAAGAACAGAACCCAACGGGCCTTTCGCTACGCGGTGCTGCAACCATTTCTGGAGCTTTCAATCCGCGCGCGATCAGCTTCCCGCATGCCATCGCCAGCGACGCGCCGTTCTACCTGGCCTTGCTCCTGGCGGCTTTCTCGTACGTCTACGAGCGGCCGCTGGATGGCATAGTGCGTGACCCGTACAAGGACCGACTTTTGGAATGGTTCGACGGCACGCATGACAAGGATTTTCTCGACGAACACCTGCCGGAGCACGTGAGCGAGCTACTGAGCGATACCTTCATGCAAGACTTCGCCGCGGGAATCGAGCGCCCGGTGTGGCTGTACGAAGCGCTCGAGCAAGCGGGAACGTACGACTATGCCCCCGTTGCGCCGCTCAGAATGTTCTTCGGCAGCAAGGACGACACCGTGATCCCAGAAGAAGCGCACGCAGCACTTTCTCATATGCAAGCGCTGGGTGGCAACGCAGCGGCGGTCAACGTGGGCCCCTACGACCACGACGAGATCGTGCTGCCGTCGTTACCGCCCATTCAGCGCTGGTTCGATCGCCTCGAGGGGGCAAACCAGTGAAAGCCCGAGCAAGCGGCCCCATCCTGCTCACCACCAGCTTGATATTCGCCGCGCTCAGCCAAGCCCCGCGAGTACATGCGCAAGCCCAGCCGCCCGAGGACAATGCCGCGCTCGGCGGCTTCCGACCGTGGAGCTTCTTTGGCGGCTACACGTCGCATGAGTTCGCGAACCCCGGTGTGCACCTCGGCGCCGAGTACGCCCTGGCTACGACTCGTCACTTCCAAACCGTGACGACGGTCTCGTTTCAAGCCTATAGCCAGCCCGACATAGAATCCGGCTACGCGATCCATACGCGTTGGGGCCACCGCTACAGGGCAAGCTTTGGTCTCACCTTCGATAGTTACCTGGGCATCGGCGCTCAATACACGCGGTACGAAACCACTTTTTTCGTGTTCCGTGACGGCGTCGCAACCGCCAAGGAAGACAGCACGATCTGTCTGGCGGTCTCCCCACACATCCTGTTTGGCCCGGGTTACGACTTTCAGCTCTTGCTACGGATACCTCTGCAATTCTACGCCCACCCCGGCGTGATGGTCCTTTACCCGGACTTGAACCAGGCCTTCCAAGTTTCGGTCTTCGCGGAGCTAGGGCTGCGCTGGACGCCGAAGCTGTAGCGGCCGTGGTAGTGAACAATTTGCTTCGTGGACCCATTTTGGCAAGCAGAAGTGGGTCTACTTTGGCGAGTGCTGAAGCGGCGCCTCGATCACCATCGACGAGCAGGTCAGACTCCTGAAAGGTCGGGAGATCTGGGATGACCCTTCGCGGCGCGCGATCGCCTGCTCATGCTCAACGGCTGCAGCACGGAGACCAAAGCTGGTCGAGCCCACTCCGTGCGTCGAATACGTGGGCTGTAAGAGCGGCTACCCCGTGGTTCGGTGCCAAACGCAGGGCCAAGGCCACTCGCGGCAAGACTCCTTGTCGGTGCTACAATTTCTTCGTGCGGTCTGAGAGTTTCCGGGGCCCGAGCCGCGGCGGGACTCTACACCCCATCTTCAGCGAACGCTCGCGAGGTCGCCGAGCCACCGAAAGTACGGGGAGCTACCTTCAGTCCCCGACCAGCTCGTTGAGCCCGACGATGACCTTCGCGAGCTCATCGTCGGGGGGAGCCCGGACGGACAGTGCTTCGTCTACACCGCGGACTCCAAGGACGTGGCGTTCTTCGACGCGATGCTGACGGGTGCTCGAAGCCAACTTTTGCGTCGATCAGCATCGCATCTTCGCGTCGGGGTTCGCCAGCGGCCCTGGGTTCACCAACGTCGGCGACCATGGAACTTGTACCAGTTCGACAGGGTTTCGACGACAGAGCGGCCTGCGACAAGTCCTCGCGGGCGCGGCCGCCGGCGGCGCCGTGGGCAGCGCCACATTGCTCATCACCTTTCCGCTCACCAAAGATCTGGGCACCGAGCTTTGACTCGGAGCTGCTTGGAGTCGGTTCAAGTCGCGGTCACCGTTGGTGAAACGGGCCGAGCGTCACGTGCCCGCTCCGAACAGTGGCTCGAGCTTGTGCCCCAGGTCACGCAGAGCTGCTTCGGCGGCCGCGACCCCGCGCGCCTGCGCCTCCTCGAACAGCGGGATGCCGGAAAGCTCGCTGTGTGCGAAGTGCACTCGACCGAGCGGCTGCTGCGCCTGCTTGCGCGAGGGACCGAACATGAAGCCCGGCTGCGGCGCGATCATGGCGTGCCCCCAGCGCCACAAATCGATGCGCTCCACCACGCCGCGCAGGTCTCGGTGCGCGCGGCCCAGGTCGTCCAGCACCTCAGCCGCTGCCGCAGGTTGATCGAGGGCGAGCAGCTTCTCGCGAGCCGGCTTCGGCTCTTCCTCCCACAGCGGCCGGTAATAGGTCCAGATCGTCGGTCCGCGATCGCGCAGCGCTTGATGCGTCGCCACCACGTAGCCCACGCTCGGGCTGTCGTAGAGCACGTTGTCCCAGGCCAAGGGGAAACCCTTCGAGCGCGGGCGCTCCCTCAAGTGAACGTTACAGACCCACCAGGGCGCAAAGCGAAAGTCATTCAGGAAGGACGGGCGCTGCTGCCGCCAGGGCCGGAGCACGCGCGCGTTGACGAAGCTGGGCGTGGCCAGGATCACTGCCGCGGCGTGCAGGCGCGATAGCTTGCGCGTGCTCGTATCGAGCACCGCGAGCTCCACGCCGTCGGCTGCGGGGCTTACGTCGGTCACCAGAGAGCGCGCGCGCAGCCGCGATCCTGCGACTCCTGCCAGATGCTGCACCAGTCTCCCGTTACCTTCGGGCCAGCTCAGAAATGGCTGCGAGGGCTGCCCTGGCGCCGGGATGCGCGCGCAAAAGTAGAACAACATGGCCCAGGCGCTGGTGCGCTCCAGGCTCGTGCCATAGTCGTCGCGGCACGCGTACTCCACGTACCAGCGCAGCAGCTTCGAAGCGAAGCCGTGCTGACTGAGCCAGGTAGCCGCCGAGATGCGGTCGAGCGCAGTAAATTCGGCGTCGTCCGAGCACGACCACATCGGCAGCGTGAAGCCGCGCCGTCCGCGCACGTCGCGCAGTGTCGCAAGGCGTTCGGTTTCGGCTTCGAAGCGCCGTAGCTCGGCGAGATCCTGCGCGCCCGCCAGCGCGGCCGGGAACAAGCCCTCGTGCCACTCGCCCGCCGCGAACACGCGCTCCTCGGGCTTTCGGACCAGTGCGCGCTCCGTCCCCAGCACCTGGCCCTGCTCACCGCGCGTCAGCACGCCCATCTCGTCGAGCAGCGCGACCAGCCCGCGATTGTCCTGGCTCGGAACCGGTACGTAGTGCGCTCCCCACGGATGGGGCACGACGCCATCATTTTCCGAAACGGCGGTGCCTCCGGCGCGCTGCTCCAACTCCAGCACCGCGAAGTCGTGGTAACCGAGACGCTCGAGTCGCCACGCTGCCGACAGCCCGCTCGGTCCGCCACCGACGATCGCGATGCCCACCGACTGTGCGGGCTCGCTGCCGGCTTGCTCCAGCGTCGCGCTGCGCAGCTCGTGCCCGAACGCGACCGACGCGCCCTTCAGCGCACCGGGCACGCGTGCGGCCAACCTGCCACAGCCCAGCGCGGGCACGGCGCCGAGCGCCGCCGCACCGGACAACAAGCCGCGCCGCGAAAGCTGCGGTTTTTTCGGCATCCGGCCTGGCTGACGCAAGGCGCGGAGCTTACGCTATAACGAGACGAGCTCACATGGAAAATCCCCTGCTCACCGCCTCGCTCGAGGTCCCCTTCGACCGCATCAAACCCGAGCACGTGCAGCCCGCCATCGTGGCGCTCATCGCCCAAGCGGAAGCAGCGCTGGACGCCATCGAACAGCAGACGCCCAGCTACCAAAACACGCTGGGCGCGCTCGAGGTCGCGACCGAGCAGCTCGAGCTGTCGATGGGCATCGTCGAGCACTTGGAAAGCGTTGCGACCACACCGGAGCTGCGGGACGCCTACAACGCCGTCCTGCCCAGCGTCAGCGCGTTTTGGTCCAGCATTGCGCTGCGCGACGGCCTGTATCGCGCGCTCGTCGCTCTCGACGCCACGCCCGAAGCCGCGGCGCTCGACGAGACGCGCAAGCGCCTGCTCAAAAAGACGCTGGCGGACTTCCGGCGCCAGGGCGCGCAGCTGCCCCCCGCCGACAAGGAGAAGCTGAAGGAGCTCGACCGCGCGCTCAGCATGCTCACCACGCGCTTCGCGCAGAACGTGCTGGACGCCACCAATGCCTTCGAGCTGGTCCTCGATGACGAATCGCGGCTCGGCGGTTTGCCAGAGTCAGCGCGTGTCGCTGCGCACGAGGCCGCGGCAGCGAAAGGCAAATCCGGCTACCGCTTCACGCTACAGGCGCCCAGCGTCAACGCGGTGCTCAGCTACGCAGACGATGCAGAGCTACGGCGCGCCATCTGGACCGCCTTCAACGCGCGCGGCACGCAAGGTGAGCACGACAACCGTCCACTGATTAGTCAGCTGCTCGAGCTACGCCGGGAACGCGCCAAGCTGCTCGGTTTCCAGAGCTTCGCGGATCTGGTCATCGATGATCGCATGGCCCAAAACGGGGAGAGCGCCACGCGCTTCATCGCCGACCTGACCGAAAAGAGTAAAGCCGCGTTCGCGCGCGAGAAGCAGGAGCTCGACGAGCTCGCGGCGTCGCTCGGCGCCAGCCTGCCGCTCTCGCCCTGGGACGTCGGCTACTACGTGGAGAAGTTGCGCAAGGCGCGCTTCGAGCTCGACGAGGAGGAGCTGCGCGCGTACTTCCCGGCTGAGCGCGCCTTGCAGGGCGCCTTCGAGGTCGCACAGCGTCTGTATGGCGTGCAGATTCAGAAGCTCGAGGGGCTACCGGTCTGGGATCCGAGCGTCACCAGCTACGAGATCAAGGACGAAGCGGGCGCGCGGCTCGGCGTGTTCCACGTCGACCTGTATCCGCGCGAGAACAAGCGCGGCGGCGCCTGGATGCATGGTCTGATGGCCTCGGTGCCACCGACGCCCAACCTGGCGGTATTCTGCTGCAACGCGAGCCCGCCCTCGGGCGGCAAGCCGTCGCTCCTCTTGCACCGCGACGTCGAGACGTTATTTCACGAGTTCGGGCACCTGCTGCATCACTGCCTGAGCCGCGTCAACGTGCGCAGCCTGGCCGGCACGCGCGTGGCACAAGACTTCGTCGAGCTGCCCTCGCAGATCATGGAGAACTGGTGCTCGGAGCGCGACGCCTTGAATCTATTCGCCGCGCACTACGAAACCCATGCGCCACTTCCCGAAGCGCTTCTAGAACGACTGCACCGCGTGCGCACGTTTCGCGCCGCTAGCATGCAGATGCGCCAGCTCGGTTTCGCTGCGGTCGATCTGGCCCTGCACATCGACTACGACGAGACGACGGGGGGCGACGTGATGGACTACGGCAATCGCATCCTGCAGAGCTACGCGGTGAGCGAGCTACCGAAAGACTACGGCATGCTGGCTGGATTCCTGCATCTATTTTCGCACCCGGTCGGCTACGCGGCGGGCTACTACTCGTACAAGTGGGCGGAGGTGCTCGACGCCGATGCGTTCGGGCGCTTCAAGCGCGAGGGCATCTTCAACCCGGTGGTCGGCCGTGCCTTCCGCGACGCCATTCTGGCGCAGGGCGACGCGCGCGATCCGATGGACCT
>DATEDZ010000024.1:0-7315 GCA_035281385.1 Polyangiaceae bacterium | reverse complement strand
GCCGGCGACCGTTGACTTTGGCCTGGTGGCTCTGACCCGCGCATTGGGTATGGCGCCCGGCTCGGCGGCGCTGCTCTTCGCGCTGGGACGCAGTGCAGGCTGGGTTGCGCACGTTCTCGAGCAGCGGAGCTCTCAGGCCGTGCTCAGACCACGTGCACGCTACTTGGGGACTTGAGCCGCCCTATCGAGTTTGCGACACGCACCTGTACGCGCAGGATTTCGAGGTGCAGTCGCACGAGATCTTCGCGAGCGCAGCTTGTGATCCCCTGCCCCACCAGCGGCTGGACGACAGGGAGAGTTACTACATCCTGTACCCCAACCAGCCCTTCGACTCGGGCACCGAGTACCGCGTGCGCATCACCGGTACCCGAGGCGGACAGCCCCTGAGCTTCGACTGGACGTTCACCACGGAGAACTGAGCTATGCTCGCGGGCACATGCCTGCCGAGGACGCCGCGCGCTTGCTCATACTCGAAGAGAAGGTCGCCTACCAGGACAAGACCATCCTCGAGCTGAACGAGGTCGTGACCGATCTGAATCGACAGCTCGCCGATCTAAAATCGCGTCTCGAACAGATCGAGCGCCTGCTGGGTGCGGAGCTGTCTCGGCGCGAGATGCCGAACGAGAAACCGCCGCACTACTGATGTAGCCAGCGCTATTGAAATCTTTCCGCGAAGTCGTAGGGATTCGCAAAAGTAAGGGACTTTGTAACGTTTTGGCCGGTACGTCCAGCCACGGGCTCTGCCATGCTTGGCCACCAATAGGTTCCATGTCACCCCGGGGTATTGCTCGTCTTGGCTCGTTGATCGCGCTGCTTCTGGGCGTCAGCTGTGGCGGCTCCACTACCAACGCCGAGTCCGCGGAAGATCGGGAAACGGTTTCGGCAAGAGCGGGCGGCAGCGACGAACCCGGCGCGCCGAGCGCGGAGCTTACAGCGCACGAAGTGGTGATCAAGCTGCGCGGCAACGAGACCGACATCCGCCGCTGCTTCTTCGCGAACCCCAGCGCACGCGGGACGCTGTCACTTTCCTGGCGCGTCAACACCGACGGCCGCATCGAACGCTTGAAACGCGAGCGCTCGACGCTCTCGGATCCGCGCATCGAGCAGTGCCTGGGAGAAAAGCTGTACGACGTGCGCTTCGATCCGCGTGCGGAGCCGGCACGGGCACGCTGGACCTTCGTGTTCCACTTGGTGGATCTGCCGCGCGATCGCCCGGGCAAGAAACCGAAGCGGCTCACGCAGCGTGATCGCGACCGCGCGGAGGAGTCTGATCCGGGCGTGCAGCTCGAGCGGGGCTCGCCGGGGATGCTGGACCTGGCGGCCGTGGACAACATCGTGGCATCGGGCTTTCCGCTGTTCGCGCGCTGCTACCGAGACGGCGTGCAGCGCAACTCCAACATGGACGGCGCAGTGCGGCTGCGTTTCGTCGTCGGTGAGGCGGGCCTGGTGAAGGCGGTGGAAGACCGCGGCTCGGACTTGACCGACCGCCAGGTGGTTGACTGCGTGGCAGAAGGCTTCTACGCGCTGCAGTTTCCAGAGCCCCAGCGTGGCGAGGCCCACCTCGTTTACCGGATCCATTTCGATTCGGGTTAGGCGCGAGATTCGGGCACGGCACGTTTATCCGGAGAGAGGTTGCGCTTTGGAGGGATGGTGCCCCATATGCTGGGGATAGACCCGCATGTCGCAGTGCCTCGCGATCGACCTGTTTTCGGACGTGGTGTGTCCGTGGTGCTTCATTGGGTCCAGGCGTCTCGAACAAGCGCTCGAGGGTCTGGCTGACGAGTTGGACGCGGAGGTTTGCTACCACCCGTTCTTTCTGGATCCGAATCTACCCAAGCAGGGCGTGAGCCTGCCGGAGAAGCTGCGTCGCAAGTACGGTGTGGATCCCAAACAGCTCTGGCCCCGCGTGGAAGCCATCGCGCGTGAGTCGGGCATCGAGCTGGACTTGTCGCTGCAACCGATGACTTACCCTACGGATGCGGCGCACACCTTGCTGCGTCACGCGCACGCCAAGGGCACGCAACCCGCGCTAGCCGCCGCCCTGTTCCGCGCGTACTTCCAGGAGGCACGGAACATCGCAGACGAATCGCTGCTCGCGGAAATCGCCGCCCAGCATGGCTTCGACCGCGCTGAGGCACTGGAGCTGGCGACCGCTCCGGCGGAGCTCGAGCTGACCCGGGAAGAGGCGCTCTCCGCCGCGCAGAGTGGGATCCGCGGGGTGCCGTTCTTCATTTTCGACGGACGGCTCGCGGTGTCGGGTGCGCAGAGCGTCGGCGCGCTGCAAGCCGCCATCCGTAAGGCGCTCGAGCACTCGCAACCGAGCGACGCGCCGCTGTCCCGTTGATTCGAGCGCTCAGACGAAACCAATCACATAGGCGCATTAGCCCTGGGACGCGAACGCCTCCAAAAAACGATAGCTGGGCAGGTCGAACGGCGAGACCGCGTGCGCGCACGCGAGCCGGGGCAACACGTGAGCTTTTCGGAGTAAGCTTGACGTGACCCGCTTCGACCTGAGCCACAAGTCTTCGATGCCCAGGGTACGACGCCAGCGAGGGTCGCATCTGGGTACGAGGCTGGCGCCCTGCCCGAGCGGCAGCGCATCGAGCTCTTGGCAGCCGTTGTCGAGCTTGTTCAGGGCAGCCGCGATGGCCGCGCCTTGCGGGAGCTTCGCGAGCTTTCTCGAGAGTGCCGCCATCGCCGGCGCTCCTGTCGCCGAGGGTGCCAGCTCCGACCAGAGCAGCTGCTGTTCGACCAGCGCGTCGACGAACGCGCCCGCGTCGACGAACGCGATGTCGGGCTCGCTCTGGCAGATGCTCCGCGCCAACTCGTCACGTGTCGCTCCATGTGGGCCGTGCGCCGCCTCGAGCGCGGCCAGCAGCGCAGACGTACTGGCCACCGAAACGGCGGCGTTGTCTCTCAGCCCACCGGGCAGCGCGCGGGCCTCGATGTAGCGCAGCTCGTCGCCCACGCGATAAAGGCTGGGGTTTGGCCGCCAGCGGAGCGCGGACTTCAGGGTTGGCTCTCGTTCGAGCTGCAGCCGCAGGCTTTCGAGGACGGCGCTGTCGGGTCGAGTATGAGTGCGGTAACTCGACAAGGGACCGAGCGTGAGCCGAGAACGCTGCGCTACCTCCGTGAACGGCTACCTTTCGGCCCCGGCGCCCCGCCAGTCAATTGGCGGCGCGGGCCAGGCAGCAGCCTTGATAGGTTCTCCAGGCCACGCACGGGCGCCGATCCGATGAGCCCGAGGGGCTGCACGTCGCCGGACACGCAGACGAAGTGCTCCCGCCGACAGTTGCCGACTTTTTATTTTCTCTGGTGTTCTCACTACTTACGCCGCCCGAGAAAAATCGCCAGCGGCCGCATCCTTCTTTGCCTCTGGCTCGTCTTCGTGTCGAGGGACTGCATGAAAACTGCCATGGTCCGCTGCGAGACTTTCGAAGCGCACGCCAAAGAGAACGAGAGGCTGGTGCGTGCCATGTTCGACGAGCTGCGGACTCGCGCGCTCGAAGGCCTTCGTCATACCGGCTACTGGCTCGCAGACGGCGTGATGTTCGTCCACCTTGCGACCGAGGTCTCGCCCGATTCCAATCCGTTGACGACGCTGCCTGCCTTCAAGGCCTTCCAGGCTCAGCTCAAGGACCGCCGCGTCGAGGCGACGGTTGGGACAGAGCTATCCGCCAGCGAAGCGTACGGAATCGCGGCCTGAGCACCGAGCCCGGCCATGAAAGCCATCGCGGCCCAAAGTTACGGTCCACTCGAGGGCCTCGCGCAAATCGACACACCTCTGCCCACGCCCGGGCGCGGCGAGGTGCGTGTTCGCGTGATCGCGTCCGCGCTCAATCCGGCCGACTACAAGGTGCTGCTCGGTTCGATGAAATTTCTTCACGCACGAAACCGGCCGCTCGTAGTCGGCTATGACTTTTCGGGCACTGTCGACGCGGTCGGACCCTCGGTCAGCGGCGTGTCGCTCGGCACCGACGTGTTTGGATTCCTACCCTACGGTCCGGGTAACAATCGTGGTGCTTTCGCAGAAGCCCTGATCGCGAGGGACGACGAGATCGCGATAAAGCCCGGCGGCGTTTCTCACGAGCTGGCGGCGGCGGCCGCCACTACGGGCCTGGCCGCGCTGCAGGCCATCCGCGATCTGGGTCGCTTGCCCGCTGAAGGCGGACAGGTGCTCGTAACCGGCGTCTCAGGCGGAGTCGGTTCGATTGGCGTGGGCGTCGCCAGGAGGCTAAACGCCGCGGTGACGGCGGTGAGTTCGGGTGGTGGCCTCGAGCTGGCGCGGCGGCTCGGTGCCACTTCGGTGCTCGATCGCCAGGCTCGTCAGCTACCCGCGGACATCCAGGACCGGTTCGACGTGGTGCTCGACGCGTCGGCCTCGTATCGGTGGCGACAGTGGCGCGCTGTGCTCAGGCCAGGTGGCGCGTTCGTGACGACGCTGCCGTCATTCGCGTTTGCGACGGACAAATTGGTCAGCCTTTGGTCGCGCACGCGGGTTCACTTCCTGAGCGTCAAGTCGCGCGCGGCCGACCTGCGGCTGCTTGCGACGTGGCTCGAAGAGGGACTCGAAGTACCGCTGGCTTCTGCCGTGCCGGTACGGGACGTGGCCAAGGGCCTGCTGCAGCTGCAAAAATCCGGCGGACGGATTGCCGTGCGGGTCACAGACGGATTCTGATCAGCGAGGAGACCATGGAAACCAGCAAAGCCCGGGCGACCAAGACACACAGCGCACTTCGCATGGCCTGTGCGGTAAGCACCAACATCCACGCCGGTCCCGACAAAATCTGGGCGCTATTGACGGACGCGCCGGGGTTTCCGCGCTGGAACTCGACGGTGACGAGCATCGAAGGCGAGATAGCCGAGGGACGAACGCTCAAGCTCAAGCTGCTCGAGCAGATCCAGCGCTGATGCCGTCCGGGGCGTAGCCTGCATAAAGACCACCGGGCCTTTTGGTGGGCACTCTGCGCGGTCGCGTCGACCGCATGCATGAGCAAGCCGAGCAGCCCCAGCGTGGCCGATCCGGGCTCGCGGGGCAGCGTCGCTCACGCGCCCGACGGGCCCAGCTCCGAGCGACTCCCATATTCATGGGATGCTCTTTTGCCCATTTTCCAGCTAGCAGCAGTGAGCGCTAGGCGAGGGCTGACGACGGGCGCAGCTCCGCCACCCTCGTACTTTCAAGTAAGGAGACCGACACACATGAAAAACATTTCGACAAACTGGGCGCGATGCGCGATCGGGCTGTGCTTCGTAGTGCCCGTGGGCTGCGGTGCTGCGCCCGAGGAGGCGTCTGCTCCCCAGGACGAACCGGCCGAGTCCCAACAACCCCTACTCGGTACGGCCTCGACCTCGAGTTGTACTTCCGCTCAAGCGACCTTCATCAACAAGGCGATCGATGCGGGCCGATACGTGGCGGTAAGCGGTGCGTTTGTCAGCTGCCTCGCCCAAGCCATCGGCATCACGAACGCCTGCAGCGGCCAAGCTACCATCGACATCGACGGCGCCTCCCACCTCATCGACGCCTATCGCAACGCCGGTGCCACCTGGCAGGACACCATCTTCATCCAAGACGGTCTCCCCGACGGCCCCCACATCCTGACACTCACCGTCCTCGGCACGAAGCAGGCAGCCTCATGCGGACCGTGGATCTACGTCGACCGCTTCGACATACTGCCGTGATCGGGCGCTCGGCCCGAAACAAACGTCCGCTCAAGCGCTTGAGGGTCGGGCGGCGCAGATTGCGGGAAAGACGCGCTTCGCGGTTCAAGCGGAACGAGCGCTCAAGTGGACCGGAATGCGCACCTGAGCATGCTGACCACGATGGCGGCGGCTCCTGCCCATGACCTCTCGCTGTTTCCGACGCGCCGCCCCGAGAGCCGCTCGAGGCTCTCAGCGGCGCGCCCAAACCATCGTTACCATAAGGGAAATCATACGCCACCCGGGATCGAAGGCGCTCCGTTTCGTCGCCGCTGGCGATCGGCCAGTCGAAAGAGTATTCCAAGAACGCCGAGGACGAGAAGGAAGCCATCACCTACCCGGGCACGGCGACCGAACGCATCGCGCGTAACGAAGCTTGGAAGAAGAACGCCGCCGACAGCGAAGAAGCGAAGACTTGCATCGCCAAGCGCTTGAAAGAAGCTGGCGAAGCTTCGCGCAAGTCCGCTGCGGATCCGAAGAACAAGTGAGCGGTTTGGGGGTGACGAGTGAGGGGTGAGGGGTTAGTCGACGGAGGGTTGAAAGGAAAAGGGCCGCCTGGCGCGAGCTGGCCTAGTGGGCTTCGCGCTTTGCTTTGGGCGAGCGCGGTGGGGCTCGTGATTGAGGCCGCGCAACTTTATGTCTTCGGGATTGTTCGCGGCGAGCTGGGCCCTCCGCCCTCGCTCCAGGGAATGTCCGCGCTCGTCGGCTTGGTGCTTGGCATCGTCATCGTTGCGACGGGGTTTTGGGCAAAGCGACGTGCCTTCGTGCTCGTCGCGCATGCGAAAGCAGTGCTGTGGCTGTTCGTAACGGGCGTATTTTTCGCCTCGACTCTCGGCGACTGGTTCGCGTTCGGGTTCTCCCGCGCGGGCGTCGCGGAGCAGATGCCCTACCTCGCCTGGAATCTCGTCGTCGTCATCATCGCGGGGGTCGTCCTCTGGTATCTCGTTTCGTCGCAGCTGATCGTCGCGGACGAGGACGCAAGGAGTGAGGTCTCGCCGCTGCCGCCACCCGTCGCGGTCGACGTGCCAGGGCGTGCTTCGGATCCCAAGAATAAGTAAGCGAGATTGCTCCACTGCCGCAGGTTCCGGACCGAAGATCCCGATGTCGTCACCGCCGCCGTGACGCGCTATCGCAGCGGCATCGGCACCGACTTCGCCGACTGCATGATCCTCGAGGTTGCTCGCGGCGCGGGACACCTACCGCTCGCCACTTTCGATCGCAAGTTGGCGAAGGCGGAAGGCGCGATGCGCTTGCGGTGAGCACAGCACTATCATCGGCACGGCACCCGGTGGGACCGTTGCGCTCCGATCAGCGGCGCAATCCAGTGACCTTGGCCGGCTAGGGGTGAAGCCTACTGCGCCGCAACCAATGCGGTGAAATACGGCGCAGCCGGTGTCGCTCGCTGAGCAATCGCTCGAGTGACGAAGCGACACCGAGGATCAACCGCCCGAACTGACGAGCGTACCAAGTCGTTATCCTGGACGGTGGCGATGTCGACCTCAGGTAACGAACGCCTGAGTGCGCGGACGATATCGTGATTGAAGTCTTCGTCGGCGGCGAAGCGAATCATCCGCGTTCGGCTCGGCGTGCCAGAAGACGTGCTCGCAGCCCATCGGGT
>DATEDZ010000023.1:0-4442 GCA_035281385.1 Polyangiaceae bacterium | reverse complement strand
GCAGCGACGGCCCCTCCCGTGGCGCGCGAAGCGCGACACTTGGGAGGGGCGGCGGCACGCGCAGGCGGCGCAGCCGCCGAGCATGGCGCGGGGTGGGCATCCACTACCCCCTCTAGAAAAGCGCCCAACTCGAGGCTAGTGTGTCGAGGCTGACGTTCAGCGCTGAGGCAAGCCGTTCAAGCTCGCTTTCACTAAGCTTCGAATAGCCCCGCTCCGCCCGGCTCAGACGCGTACGTTCGATCTGAACGCGACGCCCGAGCTCGTCGAGGCTGAGGCCTTGCTGCGTACGTATCGTCCGCAACCGCATGCAGGTGTCTTATCGCGCACCACCAACAACAACAAGTATCCAGAACGGATGGGATTCAGTCTGTGGGGGGCAAAAATCAACCTGACCTTGGTATACCCCGTGCAGCGGCCTATCGGCTCGCTCGGATAGCCGCCGCGTCTTGCTTCCTCTTCTGCGAGATTTTCAGGAAGTCGATGTCGCGAAGCGGCGCAATGCGCTGACACCACTCACTGGTCCTCCATGTGCTGGGCACCGGCACCTCTCGGCTCGCGGTCTCCTTCACACGCTTGTAGAAGTTCTCTCCGGCCCATGGCGTCGGGAGATGGGGGGCACTCTGCAGCGCAGCTCTGTGCATGCTACGGCCAGCCGCGTAGAGGCGTTCACGCAGAATCAACTCAACTTGTCCGCCTATCTCGGGCTTCGCCGGCCTACCGCGCCGACGCTGCGGTGCCGTTGGGCCGTTAGCGAGAAGGCTCTCTCGCCAATGAAGCACCCGCAGTACAGCGACGCGTGCCAACCACTCGTTGCTCTGGGTTGTCGCGGACCACGCGAGAGTCGGGGAGTCCACGGCCTTGGCACCATGGTAGACGGCGCCGGCCAGGAGCCACTCGAACTCGAACTTCATCACCCAGCGCCGGACGCACGCGGCCGTTACTGGACACGCGAGCTCTGTCGTCAAGCGCTCAACCAAGCCGAGCAGGTCCCCCTCGTCACGCAGCAGCACCTCGACCATGAGCGATTCGAAGGTTGCGTAGACGGCGGACAGCGTTGGGGGCACGTCGACCCGAACTAACTTCAACAACGCGGCGACCCGCGTATCGAGCGCGAATGCGCCGTACCGTTCCTTCTGGAGTGAGGGCCGCACGGCTTGCACTATCGCTCCATCCAGCCACCTCGTCAGCCCCCAGGTTGACGTCCTCTTCCTATAGTTGCAGGAGCCGCGAAATCGTTTGCACATGGGCAGCCAGTCCTACGTCAAATGGCTCGGCGACAAGACCAAGCTCACGCAAGCCATACAAAGCCGTCCTCGTCGAACAGACACCGACTGCCAACGCATCCTCGGCGCCCTTGGCGCTGTTGGTGGCACGGCATCTAGTCGCAGCGCGTTGCGAGCTAGCGCAAGCCTTGGAACCGCTCGGTTTCAGGCGGCGATCACGCAGCTCGCCCGCGACGGACGCATTTCCGCGGCGCGCGGGTCGACGGGCGGATGTCCGTCCTCTACATCGGGCCTGAGGGGTTCATCTGCCAGCGCTGGGAGTCCGCGCTGACAATGTCCAAAGCGGGCCTATCCTAACCCCACAAATGGCCCGCACGGCCTGCCCATTGTGCAACCGCTGGTGGCCGCCACCTCGCCACCTGCCGCTGTTCCCTTTCGAACCACACCAGGGGGACAATGCACGCATGACCCGTGGCCCAAGCACCCAACATCCGATGCTGCGTGAGTTCGATCTCGGGGATTTGGATGAAGTCCAGGAATTCGCGCGTGAGCATCTCGAGGTGATCGAGTCATTGCATCCGCGCGACCCTGGTGAACGGGCGGACGCCTACGTCGCTCGCGTATCTGCGTTACCCGATCTCGAGGATGAAGCGACGTATCAAGTTGGGTTTCTGCACGGCTTGATCGCCGGTGTCGGCGGCGATCTCGACGACCTCTTGGATCACCCGGACGACACTCCCGGCAGCAGCAGGCGTCCGCGCAGCCCATAGGCTTTTCTTCCAGTCGGTCCGGACGACTCACTACCCGTCCGGATCGCCACTCCTTGGGCGGCCGTTCGTTGGCGGGTCCGGCATCCGCCATCGGCGGAGTGCCTCATCGTGACGATCCTGCATCACCGCGTGGTCAGAGCCCTCGCTGTGCCCGCCGAAAAGTCGTCTGGGAGGGCCCCCTCGGTTGACGCCCATGGAGGGCACGTGTCAGCCTAAACGCGTGGCGGTTGTACACGAGTTCTCAAGCCTCGCCGACGTTCGAGTGCGGGCGGCGAGACTGTCCATAGCGACCGCAGCCACAGCTGCCGGCCTACGGCTCGATCGTCTTCGCGCTATCGAGAACGGGGCGACTCCAACCGTTTTCGAGTTGGAGCGTCTGGGGCAAGCCTATGGTGTGGATGCGGACACCCTCGGCGACGAGCCGATCCGGTTCACTGCCGATGATGGCGTCATGCTCTTGGCAAGCCTCGACGAGTTTGCAGAGGTAACTGACATCACACGCGCCAGGATTCTGCAGGCTGCCAACGCAGCTCGAGATCTGACATCGGTGCGGCGCCTTCTCGGCGACGACTTGACGCCGCAGCATCTGTCGGTGCGTCGAGATCTTCCGTACGAGGAAGGGGCAATGCTCGCTGAGCAGCTTCGGCAGACGCTCAAGTTGGGCGTCGAACCCCTGCGCTCGGTGCGCGATCTGATCGTAGAACATTTCCCATGGATTGGAATTCTCTACGCCCGGCTCGGTTCGATCAGAGCCCCCGCAGGTGTGTGCTTCGCCGATAGCAGACGGGGCTCCACAATTGTCCTCAATCTTGATGGGAAGAACACGAATGCCCGTGTTCGCCGATTTAGTTTGGCCCACGAGCTATGTCACATCCTCGCGGACGCCGAGGTCGGCACTCCCCTCGCGACAATCTCCGGTTTCCTCACCGATACCCAGCTTGCCCGTGAACAGCGCGCCAACGGCTTCGCCGTCCGACTCCTGTGCCCAGAAACGGTAGTGCAACGACTACGCAACTATCGAGAGGAGGATGCAGCTCGAGTACTCATTGAGGAGTACGGCCTTTCCTACGCTGCTGCTCGCCTCTACCTCAAGAACGAAGCACAACTTCAACTGCCACAGGCAATCCCACAGGAACTGGAGCCATTTGTTGAACCAAGTGCAGCATGGGCGGATGCTGAATTGCCGCGCGGAGTAAATGACTTTCCGCTTCTGACTGTTCCCGTCGAACGGCGAGGACTGCTAGCACATGCCGCAAGCCGCGCCTACGCCACGGGACTCTTGGCGCGAGATGAGTTCGCTCGGCTGCTCGGGCTTACCCCAGCAGCCGCCGTCGAATCAGTGCTCGGATACTTCGAGCTCGACGCGCCTGAGGAGTTGTCCGCCTTCAAGCTCGGCTCGTGAGCGTGCGACCTGTCGTAGTCGACGCTGACTCGTTCTTGGCGATCCGATCACTCGGCCTTTTCCCTGAGCTGGTCGGTGGTCTTTCAAAGCGAACGCGCATCCTTCTGACCGGATACGTTGCGCATCATGAACTTTCCGACGTCTACCAGGATGTCCAGGCGCTCGTCGCCGACGGCGTTCTCAGCATCGAGGAGGTGGTGAAGGGAAGTGACGCCTACACGAGGTACCGGAGCTTTAAGGAGCGGAAGAAGCAGCGCGAACCGGACATGCGCATGGTCGATCTAGGTGAAATGGAGTGCGTAGCATGGGCAGTTGGGCAACCTGTGCCACCTGTATTCGTGACCTGCGACTCAGGTGCGCGCGCCTTTGCCACGCGGCATAGGGTACCCTCCACGGACGTATTTGGCCTAGGTGCCGCCGCTGTCCGGCTAAACCTCCTGGGTCGTGAGTTGTTCGCGGATCGCGTTTCCCCTTGGGATTCACCCGCACAGTTCACGTGCAAACCCGCGGGCTACGGCGGATTTGAAGACGAGTTTGAAGCGCGCGCCCAATCGGAGCAATTCTTGCTCGACACTCGCCAAGACGTCTGAAGTCCTAGGTGCACGCCCTTGGGGTGGTGGGCGCACCGACGCACCTACCGGGGCGGCTTCTTTCACGCCCTGACCGTCGGCGGCGACCTCGATGAGATCCTGGATCACCCGGACGACACACCTGCCTCCAAGCATCCGCGTGTTCTGAAGTAGTGGTTGTCGGCCACGCAACGCGAGACGCCGTCGCCTTCACGGCGCGCCAGCGTGACGGGCGTAGCGCGCCCAGCTTCTCTTCCCGATGGGCCGCATGAGATCATTCCTCCATGACCAAGAACACCGCCGCGAAGCCTGGACCAAAGAAGGAAACACGCGAGCCTGCCTCAGTGAGCACATCAAATCCGGCCAGTCGCGAGCGCTTCAAATCCGGCCAGTCGCAGGACCAGGACAAATGTTGTTTATCGCGAGGGGTCCTCGGTGGCCAAACCTTCGGCAGCCGCGGAGCCCGTCTTCGTACGCC
>DATEDZ010000022.1:0-33094 GCA_035281385.1 Polyangiaceae bacterium | reverse complement strand
ACTTGGTTCTGTTCGCTCTCCGCGTTGCGGTTGGTGCGCGCGGCGAAGAAGCGCTCGGCATAGCCGCTGATGGTGATACCACCCGAGCGCGCCTTTGGCGGCACGTATGTGCCTTGCGCGACCTCGCGGGTGCGCCGCGCGTCGAGCCGCTCAGCCTCGCGTCGATCGCTGCCGGCCGGCTCCCAGTATTGTTTATCTTTGTAGCGGACAGCGACGCGGTAGACGATCGCCCTTTGATCTTACGCGGTACGACTGCCATTTTCCCTCCGCTGGCACCAAGCCAGCACTTCTGAACGTCGGAACCGCCACAGCTTGCCGAGCCGGAATGCGGGGAGCCCCTCGCGCTCGATCAAAGCCACCACGTGCGGCTCGCTACAGCGAAGCAACTGCGCCACCTCGCTACGGGTCATGATCTCGCCCCTCGCGTCAACGCTAGCCTTACGCATCACGGCGCTTTCCCGACGAGGCCCTGGCGCGTTGTCGACGCCGACATCGCCCGCCGCTGACTGGCTGTCCTGTCGCTGTTTTTCGATATCTCGCTCCCCGGCCATTTCGTTCGCCGCCATTATGTCCTGTGGCATACTCCACGCAAGCGAAATCACGGACCCGTCTGCTCACCAAACCAATGCGAAAGAAGTCCTCCCTCGGCCACACGCAAAACGCTCGACTGCGTACGCTAGTACGCGAGGACCTCCTCACGCGTGTCCCTAAGCAACTCCACCTCGCACCACTCTTGGGCATGCACCAGGGCAATCTCTCACGCTTCTTGGATGGGAAGGTGGGGGTACAGGCAACGATCGCGCTGCGAATCGCTTTTCTACTAGACCGTTCGATTGACGAGGTGCTCGGGGCCGGCAGCATGACTGTGCTGAAGGATCGTGAAGAGGCGCGTTACCCCTCAAGAATCCTGGCTGCGCGCGCCGCCTACTTGGACGGTGTGCCCGTCGAGCAAATCAAAGCTGTTCTGTCCTCAACCCTTCGCTACGACGAAGACCCCGGCGCGCAATGGTGGCAAAGGCTGATGAACCAGAAGCGATTTGCGAAACGTGGGAATAAGCAGGATACCGATTGGGCTTTGAAGCAATTACCTGGGCCCCCAAGCAAAGCGGCGGGGCGGCGTCGTGTCAGAAAGAAATAGCCGACAAGGCTTGAGCTGCGCCCTGTTGAGCTGACGCTGGGCAACGTCGGCCGCAGTGCAACACTCGTGGACGATTCGAAATGTGAGCTAGCCGCCTCATCGGGGGCGACAGCTCGTGGCGGGCGGCAACACATGCGGGAGAAGGGCGATGCTCTAGCTGATCCTATTGCGGACCTTGCCGTCCGCGAGATCTACCAGCGCGCGCGCGCAAACCCCGAGTGTCCCCCAGGTTGTGTAGAGCTCGCTGTCGCGCTGTTCGGCGATCGTTGCATCCGTCTCGTTGAGCGCCGAGAGCTCCCGGGGCGGAGCGCGTTGGTGTGGCCTGACGGTGAGCCCGTCATTCAGCTGCGTCGCGGCCTGACCGCTCGGCAGGTGAATCACGCCGTCGCCCACGAGCTCGGCGAATGGGTGCTGCGCATCTGGGCCTATCACGGGCCTGAAGCGGAGGAGCTGTCGGGCCGCATCGGCGCGGCGCTGTGCGTCCCAAGACCGGCGTTCCACGCGGCGCACCGCGCGGTCGGCGAGGACCTGCCCGCACTCAGCGAAGCCTTCACGGTCTCGGAGAGCCTCATGGCGCTCCGGATCGGCGAGTGTTTGGGCTATCCGACCGCGTTGGTCACCCGCCACCGCGTTCTCATCCGAGGAAATCCCTGGCCTTGGCCATCAAATCTCGATGGACCGTCACTGGTCCGCAACGCCGTCGCGTTGGGCCTCACCCGCGAACGCATCCGTGACGTTCGCCACCGCTTCGTTCTCCGCTTCCGATAGCGTGAACGAGCGCACGTGAGACAAGTTACCTACAGATATCAACATCTGCTGGTGTTTTGTCTCGGGCTGATTGGCGCAAGTCCGCGTAACGCATCCATAAACTCGAGCTCACCAGCGCAATTCCACTGCGCACGCTCCGAACATGAATGCACACAATGGAAACGCCGTTGCTGCGCGTATAACGCCATGCTACACGTCGTCCTCGTATGGTAGAAAAGGCGGTGGTTGGCTTGCGCCTGAGCCCGGACGAATTGGCATTGCTCGATGCACTCGCAGCCCATGAAGAGCGCACGCGCTCGGACACGGCGCGGCGGGCAATTCGCGCGTATGCCGAAAAGCTCGGAGTGACGGTCAAGCCCGCGAAACGCCCCAAGAAGTAACGAAACAACGGCGGACCCGCGACCGGCTGTCACCGACCGCGAGTCCTGAGCACCACGAAAGGAAGGACCTCTCATGGCACCTAAGAGCGGAAGTGTACTCAACGAACCGCGCAGCGCGGTAGAAATCGCTGAATCCATCAAAGGTTGCCGCGCCCTCATTCGGGTCGCGGACTCGCAGATCGACAAGGCAAAGAGCGATCTGAGCATCGCGCGGCTAGGGTTGGCCGAGGTTGAGCTCGAGCTCACCACCCGCGGCCTCCGGTCCACCAACGACGGAGGGCAAGCCCAATGAACCTCGAAGACGCCATGCTCACGTCGCACATTCGGGCAACGATGGGCGAAGTCATGACCGGCGCCGAGCAGCTCAAGGGCCTCGCTCAAACACTCGACGGCTTCTGCGATCTCGCTGCCGCACAAGCCGACGCTGAGGAAATGCGGCAAGTGGCCGTCGGCATCCGAGCAACGGCAATACACGCGCTGCTGACGGCGGCAAACGTTGCCGGGCTATCAGAGCGGCTCAACAGCGTGGCGGCGGTGCTCGAGGCCGTCATTCCGCCTGACAGTGAGCCTCCGACCCGCGAAGGCAACGAGACGTGAGTCCGCGAGCGGGCTCGGGTTGCACCGGGCCCGCTCTCTGCTGCGCTCTCCTGGGCAACGTAGGTGAGCAACTCTCCAGTGACTCGGCTGGACTCGCATCGCTCGTCGAGCTAGTGAGGTGATTGGTGGCGTCGGTCGCTCTAGCGAATTGGAACGGGGCGCGCAAAACAGCGCTGGCGGAGATCGCCGCCGCTCATGGTGCGCTCGGCGGAAAAGGGCCGGGGCGACGGTACGCGACACTGCAGCTCAATCACGCGTACACCGTCTTGCTTTCGTCGCAGTTCCAGGGGTTCTGTCGCGACCTCCACTCGGAGGCCGTCGACTTCCTGGTCGCGCACACGCAGCCCACCACGGTCGCCGCCGTGCTGCGAGCCGTAACGACGCAGGGAAGAAAGCTCGACCACGGCAATCCCAACCCAGGCAACCTGGGCTCCGACTTCGCTCGGCTGGGGATGAGCTTCTGGAACGATGTCGGCCTCGTCGACCGCCGAAAGGGGCAGCGGCTGGCGGCGCTAGACAGCCTGAACGACTGGCGCAACGCCATTGCGCATCAGGATTGGTCGGGGGTTCCGAACCAGAACCCCGCGCTCCAGTTGCGGCAGGTAAACGCGTGGCAGGCGGCTTGCGCCGGTCTCGCCACCTCTTTTGACACCGCCGTCGGTCAGCACCTTGCTGGCATGGTCGGCCAGCCCCCTTGGTGATAGGATGATTCGCATGTCGGCCAAGACCTCACGAAAGAAGACCCTGCGGGTTGGCGCCCGGGTGTCCTTGCGTTTTGGTCGCCGCTCGGTTCGAGGCACCATCATCGAAGACCGCGGACGGCTCGGCGTCGGTGGCCGGCGCCTTTGGCGAGTCCGCCTCGAGATGAGCAACGTAGCGGAACCGATCGAGATTGAGGTCCCGGAGTCGGACCTCAGCGTGGCCGCGTAAGCTCGAGGCGAACCGGCGCCACCTCAGCTCCGTGCGGAGCTGCATGGCGCAGTCACTGTCAATTGTCCCCGGCCTTCGACGCCTTCACCATCACTAATTCCAATTGAAAAACGCTGTCAGTACATCATCGGCGCGCGCGCGAAATTCGGGCCGATGCTCCGGTAGGCACTCCGCGGCCCAGCGGCTAATCAGGCACTGCAGGACGTAGTACTCGCCCGAGGCACGGTCCTCAGACGACGCCCCGTGCCGGATGACCCGCTCCAGAGCAGCATCCGCTTCTTCATCGGTCATGGGAGCCATCCCGCTTTTCTCCTTCTCGCTCTCGGTCATTCCGCTCCTTCGCCCGCTCGAATCGACGCCCAACGGGTCGGGACAATTTACCTGCAGCTATCAATATCTGCTGTATTTTGTCCCGGGTACCCTTCGGTCACGTTTGCGGTAGACCTGTCCACACAGCCATGAGCCGAAGTCTATCGCGTTGCGTGGTGTTCGCAGGCCTCGTCTCCGCCGCGAGTCTCATCGCCTGCAAGCGCGCCGACGATTCAAAGGCAGTGGGGTCTTCAGAGGCGCCGTCTGCTGCGGGAAACGACGTGCGCGTCGCGGTGACCGACAAGGGTTTTGAACCTTCGACCGTGCCGATCGGCACCGGCCGTCGGTTGGTATTTCGTCGGACCTCCGAAAATACCTGTGCCACCGCCGTGGTTTTTCCGGATTTGAAGATCGAGAAAGAATTGCCCCGGAATCAAGACGTGGCTGTGGACCTACCAGCTTCGGCCAAAGGCGAGATCGGGTTTCAGTGCGGGATGGGCATGTACAAGAGCAAGGTCGTGGCGCAGTGAGAGTCCGCCTGTTGGTGCCTCGTAATCCGGCCCTGGTACCCTGACCGCCATGGATGAACGCCAGGGGCGTCGCGGAGCCGTGTACGGGCTGCTCGCCGCAGCGCTATTCGGTCTCTCCGCGCCCGTGGCCAAGCGCCTGCTTGGAGAAATGACGCCGCAGATCTTGGCAGGCCTGCTCTATCTGGGATCTGGGCTGGGACTCAGCGGGTGGCGCGCCGTGTCACCTGCAACCCCGGAAGCGCCAATGACACGCCGGGATCTACCCGTGCTCGCCGGAGTGGTCTTCAGCGGGGGAGTCGTCGGACCCCTCCTCATGTTGGTCGGCTTGAACCGCGTGACCGCAGTGACCGGTTCCCTCTTACTCAATGTCGAGGGACCGCTCACCATGGGCATTGCCGTCCTCGTCTTCCGCGAGCACTTGGGTCGGTACGGCGTCGTCGCGGCGGCCTGCGTCTTGGTCGGCGCAGCACTACTGCGCTTCCAACCAGGAGCTGTCGGCGCCGACACGTGGGGTATGGCCGCCATCGCAGGCGCCTGTTTGGCTTGGGCCATCGACAACAACCTCACGCAGCGCTTGTCGCTGCGCGATCCATTTGCCATCGTGCGGATAAAGGCGCTGGCAGCTGGTAGCTTCAATCTCGCGCTAGGACTGATGCTCGGAGGCGCGTTACCAGCTGGGGGAGTCGTCGTCGGCGCCTTGTTGCTCGGTCTCCTCAGCTACGGCGCCTCCGTGGTGCTCGACGCCTACGCGCTACGGCTACTCGGAGCCGCGCGCGAAGCCGCCTATTTTGCCACGGCACCCTTCGTCGGCGCGCTGGCAGCCACCGTCATCCTGAACGAACAGCTCAGGCCAGTCGATCTTGGAGCCATGCTTCTCATGGCGCTCGGAGTAGCTGCGCTACTTCGTGAACGGCACTCGCATGTGCATGTGCACGAAGAAATGGTGCACGAACATCTGCACGTTCACGACCAGCACCACCAGCATAGCCACGACCCGAGCGATCCTCCGGATGAGCCACACAGTCACGAGCACCGCCACGTCCATATGGTGCACGACCATCCACACGTGCCCGACGCTCACCATCGGCACCGACACTAATGAGCTGGCGCTTGAGCATCTAGCTTCCTATCTGGAGGCGTGGCGTGGCCGAGCAGGCTCCTGTCCGCCGAAGACAAAGGTAGCGCTCAGGCTGAGGACTAGCGGCGAGCTGAGGGTGCCTGGGGGTTCGTCGCCCGTCACGATGTGCCGCCAAACCGGGACGCGCACGCTGAGGGACAGCATGGTCGTCCCGAGAGTTTGGCTCAGCATGGCAGCCAGCAGCAGCTCGCTGCGGCCCAGATTGCCGTCTTGGCGAGTTTCTCCGTTCCAACGCTCGGCGGCTTCGTAGGACGCCTCGACGCCCCCGAAGCCCACCAAATCAGCGATGAGCTTGCGACCCACGGCGGCGCCGCTATACACGCGCCACGGCGCCCGGTATCCGTGACCGTTCTCGTAGAGGGGCACCTGCCCTTGCGCGAAGAACTGAAGCTGCAGGGCGTCAAAAGCCCTGGATGCTTCGACGACTGCAACCGGATCGAAGGTCCCGGACCCTAGTTGGATGTGTTGATGGCGGAGACCTTGATCGCCCAACGTGAAGGGATTCTCCTCCGTACGCCCCAGAGGAATCGAGACCCCCGGGCGCGCCGCCAGCCACCATTTTTGGACGGTCGTTCCGAGGCGGAGCAGCAGCCACGGATCGGCGATGCCAAAGACCGTCTCGTCTCGATGATGGACGCCTGGATCGAGCGGCTCGTAATGCGCGCCGTCCGCATCCGTGTATTCGATGGTGGTGGTCACCGAACGAAACGGAACCTGCGCTTCGATGCCGAATGTCTCGCTCAACCCGTATTCGCCGATCAGTCGAAGCTCGAGAGGGTACAGGTGCTGATCGTGAAAGTAGGTCTGCTGAACTGGCACTTCGTCGCACGCGCTCGGGTCACTGCAGCCTGCCTCATGGACTACGTGAACGGTCGTGCCGGTCACCGAGGCTCCGAGCCGAGTCGCGCCGGCGTCGAGTGCGCCTTCACTGCCGCGCGTCACTCCCAGTGAAGGGTTGCGGCATCCGGCACAGGCCTCAGCACGCGAGGCGAGCGATGTGAGACAGCCGACGGCGACCAGCAGCGCCACGGCTAGCTGACGCGATTTCACCGGCTCGCCTCTGCCAGAGCACGGTCAATCTCTTGCAACTGAGCTCCGGCGATCGCGGCGACCTTCCGGCCACTCTTGTCGAAGATGACGAGGTAGGGCAGCTCGGGCACCTCGCTCAGCCAACGCTGGGCGACGGGCGTATCCCAGGAGCCGACGTCGATCTTGCGCACGGCGATATCCGGGCGCTTCGCTAGCGTGGGGTAGAGGTGCTCGTCCACCTTGCGACAAGGCGGACACCAGGCCGCGTGAAAATCGAAGATGGTGACCTTGTTGGGCACCCGGTGTGGCTCGAGCGCTGGCAGATCGCGACCGTCGCTCACCAGCTGCGCGACGTCGGCTCCCTGGGGTGGCGCTTTCGGTGGGGAAAAGTCGATGTCGGGATGACACTCGAGGCACTGCGATTCAGGCACATTGTGCTCATGACACCAATCGCCCTTCTGTTTGAAGCTGGCGGCGCGCTCAGGGTTGCAGCGCACGCACACCTCCTCGGGAACGCGATGGGGGCACGCCTTCCAATCCTGATGAGACGCGATGCTCGAGGACGTGATGGTTCCGTGGCTCGGTTGGCTGGCACACCCAATCAGGGCCAAGACAAAAGTGAACAAACTGACGACGAACAAGAACTGACCTTTTGACACGACAAGACCTTTCGATGGCCGCGCGAGCGCGCGGAACAAAACCAAGAACGGGCCGGCCGAGCTGCGGAGCAGTCGGCTGGCTTGTAGCCACTCGTCACGCGAGCGGCTGGGTCCTTGGAGGGCGAAAGAGCGCGTGCGGATCAGGTCCGGGCGGCGCCCGCGACACACGATCAAAACCGAGGCTTTCCTCGCTGGCGAACGTCATGGTCGAAAACCCGTGCGGAGTCGCCGGCAGCGAACGCATCCCGTTGGGGCAGGAGCAGTCGGCGCAATCCGAATCACAATCTGCGCCGCAGTCCGAGGAGGAGCTGCTGGTCGACTCGTGGTCACAGCACTCGTCGTCCTCGGACGGGGCTTCGGTCGCCACGGCGACTGCCTGTGCGGTCGGTACGATGTCCGTCAGCTGCGTAGCCAAGAGCGCCACCACGACGACGCGCAGCAAGCCGAGCAGGCGGACCCACGTGCTCGTGGGATACCAACGGCCGTTCGGGCGAAACACCAGCCAAGCGTAGGCTGCCGACTGGAGTGAGGCAAGCTGAGGCCGAGGACAGCGCGCCGGAGGATTTGCCAAGGTTGGGGCTTAAGCCCAGGATCTATGGAGGACACCGGCACAGGTCGGACTCGCAATGCAAGCCATGGAAACCGCAGCCCAGAGCACTGCCGAATCTTGCGGTTGTCACGACGGCTGCGACGCCGCTCAGCCGGCGCGCCGCGGCGACTCCGTGACGCGGGCGCTCCGGCTCGAGTACCTGACGGTCGGCTGGAATGTGGTCGAGGGCATCGTGGCTATCGGCGCGGCCGTCGTCGCGGGTAGTGTCGCTATTCTCGGCTTCGGAATTGACAGCTTCGTCGAGTGCGCTTCAGCGGGAGTGATGATCTGGCGACTCCGTGCGGAACGGGACAATCGACTGAGCGGTGAAAAGCTGGAGCTCGTGGAGCATCAGGCACGCCGGCTCGTGGCCGGGTCGCTATTTCTCCTCGCTTCGTACGTGACCTTCGACGCCGTCGAGACGCTTTGGAGCGCGGACAAGCCAGCGTTCAGTCCGGTAGGAGTCACGCTTCTCGCGCTCTCGATGGCGGTCATGCTCTGGCTCGCCCGCGCCAAGCGCCGACTTGCTCGCGAGCTGGGCAGCGAAGCGCTGGAAGCGGACGCTTCACAAACCACCGCGTGCTGGTGGCTGTCGGTCGCCGCACTCGTTGGAGTTGGCCTGAACGGCTTGCTCGGCTGGTGGTGGGCCGATCCACTAGCCGCGCTCGCGATCGCCGCGCTCGTCGCCCGCGAAGGTCACGAAGCGTGGAAGGGGAAGGCGTGTTGCTAAAGACCTAGACGAATGCCGTCTCCGGGCTGGTCATGAGCTCGATCCTTCGGCAGCTCGAGCGAACTTGGCGAGCAGCTTTCCCCAATCGCCTTCCTGGTCGAAGATGCGGCGCATCTCGTCTCGACGGGCACCGTAGCGATCGAGGTGTCGATGCTCGAGTTCGACGCGCGTGCGGTCCTTGCCGTCGGCGATGAAGCGAACGTCGATCTCGGTCTTCAGGTTCGGGTCATGCTGCCAGTCGGCGTTGATGTCCCAGGTCAGCACCAAACGCGAGGTGGGTTCCCAGACCAACACGCGGCCCCAGTCGCAGGTGCTCCCATCTTCGCCGCGCTCGTACCAACGGCCGCCCACGTGGGGCTCGATGATCGCCTCGACCGCCTTGGCCTTACCGATCTTGTAGTTGTCGAGTGGCCACCAGCTGGTCATTTTCTCGGTGAACACGCGCCAAGCGATGGCGGGGGGTGCCTGCACGCTCATCGACTTGCGAACGCTGTTGGGGTCGAAATCGCTGGTTGTTTGTTGTGTCACGATGACTTCCTTTCCTTGGCTGCTTCCTGTTCCGCGGCGTTCTTGAACGCGGCGAGCGCCTCATCCCAGAATCCGTCGAGCCACTTGCGTAGCGCCTCGATACCCCTCGTATCGACGGCATAGAGCCGTCGGGTACCTTCGGCTCTGTCGGTCACCAGCCGTGCGTCTTTAAGCACTCGCAGGTGCTGCGAAACGGCCGGTCTGCTGACGTCCATGCCATCCGCGAGCTGCCCGACTGACCGCGCTCCGCTGCGCAGCCGCTTGAAAATCTGGCGGCGAGTCGGATCGCCCAGGGCGTCGAGCACGCGATCTGTGTAAGTCATAACTTACGGTAAGCTGCCACTAACGCACGTAGCCGTCAAGCCCCGCGCGCGGGATCGCTCTCCCCTCCCTCGGGCGCAGGCTCATGAAGCGATGTTCTCGCGCTCCGGCACAGATGCCACGGCGCACACCACGCTCGCGACGCGAACCAGCTGGATATCGGTGAACCCAGCCTGTTGGAGCAGCGTTTCGACTTCTGCCTCCGTATAAAAGCGGTAAGTCGGATCTCGAAAACGCGCGGGGATTTCAGGCCCGTCGGGCCTAGACGTCAGCACCAAGCGGCCCTGATTTCGAAGACTCTCGCGAAGTTGCCGAAGAATTTCCGGCGGGTTCTTCCAAAAGTACAGGGTGTGCACGGAGAAGATGCGATCGAAGCTCCGCGGCTCGAGGTCGAGGTTCACCCCGTCGATCTGCCGTATCGAAGCGATCCCCTGCTCGACAGCCCTGCGGTTCCTGCGCGTCGCCATCGCGACCATAGTTTCCGAGACATCGAGGCCTAGAACACGTCCTCCGCCTGCCTGCCCGGTAGCCTCGGCGAGCGCCATACCCGACCCACAACCAAGCTCGAGGACACTTTGACCGGGTTCGATACCGAGAACGGCCAGTGTGTGCTGATTGACGCGACGATGCTCGAAGCGCCAAATTCTTCCCAGGAGCCAGCCGAAGGGACCGCGCGGCGAAGAAGCTTGCCGGTTGACATACTCGGCGATGCGGCGTCGCCACGGCTTACGCGAACAGCTCGTTTGCCGAGCGAGCCGGATGCCGGCCACGTAGGTCAGCGCGGCTCCGAACACGGTGCTGCCAAAGCCGAGTGTGATCTCGTTCAAGCCGCAAATGCCGTGACGCGGCAGCACGATGCCATAGCCCATTGCAAGCGTTGGGACGACGAATCCGAGCAGCGGCACATAGAGACGAACCTGGGCGACAGAAATCATGATGGCTCCTGAATTAGGCCGTGGAGCAACTGATCGACCACGGCATCTTGAACGAACGCTTCATCCACAGCCTGCGGAGATGGGTCCCAGTGCCGATGCACAGCCCAAAACGCGAGTGTTTCGAGCACTATTCGTGCTGCGACCTGCGTGTTGGGGACGCGCCGCAGCAGGCCCTTGGCTGCACGGAGCTCGAGATATTGAGCGAGCGCTGTGTTTTGCCCCGAGCGTCCCTGTCCGAACCACACGGCCGCTAGCTCCGGTTGGTCCTGGGAGCAGCGATCAACCAGCTTGATACCGAAGCGGTTCCGGCTCATCCGCGTGTAGAGATCAGAAACGATCGTCCTCAGCTCGGCAGCCACATCGCTCGGCGCCTCGCGCGTCAACGCGGCCAGCAACTCGAGATCGCCTACCTCCTTGAGCAGTCGGGCTTGGACGCTCGCTACCGTGGAGCCCTGCTTCGGTGCCTGCAGCGGAAGCCTGGATGGGTCGGGCAATGGTTCGTGCCCGTCGGCACAACGCACGCAAGCATCGAAGAGCGTCGCCTTCCCGTCGACGTAACCGTAGAGCGTTCCCTTGGCGACCCCCAGCGCCTGAGCAACGTCGTCCATCTGCGCGCGCCGGTAGCCATCCGCGATGAAGATGTCGGTGGCACAGCGAATGAGCTGGCCGACTCTTTCCGGAGCAATGAGCCGTGGCACCCCGTGACTATAACCGACCGAACCAGTCGGTCAAGACAAGAATGGCTACTCTTAGTTGAAGTCACGCTTGCATTAGTCCGTTATTATAGATATCAATTGAATATGCTCACCGGCGCACCTCACCGCGCGTTCAAGGATCGCCTCTACGGACAGCTCGCACGCGTCGGCAAGGCGCTCGCCAGTCCGCATCGCCTCGAGTTGCTCGAGCTGCTCGCGCAAGGCGAACGCACCGTCGACTCACTCGCCAACGAGACTTCGATGTCGATCGCAAGCGCCTCCCAACATCTGCAGGCCCTGCGTGAAGGTGGGCTCGTGGAGAGTCGGAAGCAGGGGCTGTTCGTGCACTACCGGCTCGCCGACCCCACCGTCTTCGAGCTCACCCGCGCGCTTCGCGTCGTTGCCGAAACCCGCCTCGCCGAGCTCGAGCGCATCGTTCGCGATCACTTCGGCGACCGGTCAGAGCCAGAACCGGTCGTCATGGCGGAGCTAGTCGAACGAGCGCGCTCCGGCAACGT
The DNA here is from genome assembly GCA_035281385.1 of Polyangiaceae bacterium. GTDB lineage: Bacteria > Myxococcota_A > Polyangia > Polyangiales > Polyangiaceae > PMG-095. Next base: position 21,300 of record DATEDZ010000022.1, on the reverse strand, counting down.
CGTCATCATCGATACGCGGCCGCCGAACGAGTACGCCGCGGGTCATATCGCGGGCGCCATCTCCGTCCCGATCGACGAGCTGCAGGAGCGGTTGAAGCAGCTGCCGAAGAGCAAGGAATACGTAGCCTACTGCCGCGGACCTTACTGTGCGTACGCGGATCGCGCAGTAGAGCTGCTACGCGCGAACGGGCGGCGCGCTCGACGACTCGCCCATGGATTCCCCGAATGGAAAGCGTCGGGCTTGCCGATCGAAGCGGCGGTCCAAGAAGGAGCGTCGCCATGATTTTCAAACCGTACTACTACTTCGAGACGGGCTGCGCCGCGTACCTGTTTGGTTGTGGCTCGCTCGCGAAGTGCGCGGTCGTGGATGCCCACGAAGAGGACATCGAGGCGTACGCGGCCTTCGCCGCCTCGAAGGGCATGCGGATTACACATGTCATGGACACGCACATCCACGCCGACCACCGCTCAGGCGGACCAGCGCTCGCCAAGCGCGTCGGCGCGACTTACTGCCTGCATGAATCGGCCGACGTCGCCTTCCCTTTCGAACCGCTGCGTAACGGTCAAGAGGTCGAGCTCGGCAATACGCGAGTCAAAGTGCTCCACACGCCGGGCCACACGCCCGAGAGCGTCTGCCTGGTAGTGAGCGACTTGCGGCGCGGAGCCGCTCCTTGGTTCGTGCTGACCGGCGACACGCTCTTCGTGGGAGCCGTCGGGCGACCCGATCTGCCAGGCCATGCTCGAAAAAATGCCGGTGAGCTACACGACAGCATCCACGAGAAACTGCTGACGCTGCCCGACGAGCTTGAGGTGTTCCCGGGCCACTTCGCCGGCTCGGCGTGCGGCGCGGGGATGAGCGGCAAACCGTCGAGCACGATCGCGTTCGAGAAGCGCTACAATCCGCTGCTGTCGCGCAGCAGGCACGAGTTCATCGAAGCGCTCATCGATGTGCCGCCGAAGCCCGCCGAAATGGAGCGCCTTCTGCTTCAGAACCAGGGTCGTGCGGAGCCTCCGGCGTGAGCGACGTTCGCCTCGGGCTTCGGGAGAATCTGGCGCAGTTCTCGCTCCTGGTCGTCGTCAACGCATTCGTCGGCGCCATGATCGGTATGGAGCGCAGCATCCTGCCCGCGATCGCCGAGCACGACTTCCAGCTCGCCGCGCGCACGGCAGTGCTGTCGTTCATCGTCGTGTTCGGGGTGACGAAAGCATTGACGAACTACCTCGCCGGACGGCTCTCGGATCGCTTTGGACGCAAGCACGTCCTCGTCAGTGGCTGGCTCGTCGCAGCGCCCGTTCCCTTCCTTCTCATGTGGGCGCCGAGCTGGAGCTGGGTACTCTTCGCCAACGTCCTGCTCGGCGCCAGCCAGGGCCTGACCTGGTCCACGACGGTCATCATGAAGATCGATCTCGCGGGACCAAAGAACCGCGGGCTCGCCATGGGACTCAACGAGTTTGCCGGCTACTTCGCGGTCGCGGCAAGCGCCCTCGGGACCGGCTGGATCGCCGCGCGCTATGGGCTCCGACCGGAGCCGTTCTACCTCGGCGTCGCCTTCGTCATCGCTGGCCTCGGGCTTTCCGCTCTCGCCGTTCGCGAGACGAAGCAGCATGCCGCGCATGAATCGAAACTGCGTGGCTCGCTTACACACGAAGGCGGTCCAACCCAGCGAGAGGTCTTCTGGCGCACTTCGTTCGTCGATCGCAACCTCTCCAGCGTGAGCCAAGCCGGCCTGGTCAACAACCTAAACGACGGCATGGCGTGGGGATTGTTCCCGCTCTTCTTCGCGACGGCACACATGACCATCGCGCAGATCGGTACGCTTGCTGCGATCTATCCCGCGACTTGGGGCGTGGCGCAGCTGTTCACCGGCGCTTGGTCCGATCGCATTGGCCGCAAGTGGCTCATTGCCGCCGGCATGTGGGTGCAGGCAGTCGGAATCGCCGTCGTGATCTTGTCGGCAACCTTGGGTGGCTTCGCGACCGGCGCGGCGCTTCTCGGGCTCGGCACGGCGATGGTGTATCCGACCCTGCTTGCCGCCATCGGCGACGTGGCGCACCCGTCGTGGCGCGCGTCGTCGGTCGGCGTGTATCGGCTTTGGCGCGACCTTGGCTACGCCGTTGGCGCACTGCTGGCCGGCATCACGGCGGACGCGCTGGGCCTTCCCTCGGCGATGTGGGTCATCGCAGCGCTCACGTTCGTGTCTGGGCTCATCGTGGCCGTTCGAATGTCCGAAACGCTTGGAATGGCGGCGAACCGGCCAGACTCGGATGCTCCGCAAGCCGTGCGCCAGTCGGCCTCGACGCCCCAGACTGCGCGCTGAAATCGCTCAACTCGTGGCACGCGGGTCATTGTCGCGGGACTGCGGCCAGCCGAACAGCGCCCGGTAGAGCATCGACGGAATGCAAACATGCGTAGTGCTCACCAGCCCTCCCACGACCACGAGCGTGCTCGCGAGCGCAAAGCCGACAGCGGCATGTCCGGCAGAGAACGCCCACGCCGTGACCAACAACCACGGGACGGCCAAGCCGCAGGCAAAACGAGCGGGGGCGCCCCGTCTTGGGAGGGCCCCCGTGCCCGTGAGTCGGCGAATGCCGTGGTTGTAGATCAGGTCGAAGGGGTGGATAGGCAATGCCGCTCCCAGCGCCGCGACCGGCGTGAGGCAGAGCAGGATGACCGGCGACGCGGTGATGGTACCCACGAGCACCAGCCCGGTGCATAGGCCATAAGCGAGTCGCAGCCACGGTGCCACTTGGGCGAGGTGCTGCCGGTCCACGGCCTCGAAGCCCTGGATGTCGAGCAGCCTCGAGGTTCGCGCGTCGAGGGAACGTTGCACGCTGGTTCTCCTGTTGGCTGCTGCGAACGGCTTCGCTCAGCGCGATACCGTGACGCGCAGGTAGGTCGCGGGAATGGAGGTCAAGCCGGGGGCCTGGCTCTTGTTCTGGCTCGCGAAGAGATCCTCCAGCGCTCGCAGGAGCTCCTCCGTTCGGCCTGCCTTTTCTGCGGCTTCGAAGGCATTCATGGTCGGGCCGTAGTACTTGCGGAATACGCCGACGAACTCAGCCGGCGTGCCCTGGAAGTTGAAGGTATAGCTATCCCGCGCGAACGACACCTTATCCTTCCCGATGCCCGCACTCCCGAATCGCTCGAGCACCTGCTCCTCCACCCCCCAAGTCATTGGGCTGATGAAACCCTCGGGTGGCGGCGGGGAAAAGGACGAGCTGATCTTCAAGATCTGTGCGACCAACGTCGGATCATTGGGGATCCAATTCCCCATGACGATCCGACCTCCCGGCTTGGTCACGCGGACCATTTCCTTTGCCACCTCGAACGGGCGCGGGGCGAACATGGCACCGAAAATGCTCACCACGAGGTCGAATGACTGGTCGGCAAGGCCCTGGAGGTTGCTCGCGTCGCCCTCTTGAAACCTGCAGTTGGCGAGCCCCTCTTGCTTCGCACGCTCGTTGCCGGCAGCGACCAGATTGCTCGCGATGTCCACGCCCAGCACGTCCGCGCCAAGGCGTGCCTCCGGCAGTGCCGTCGTGCCATCGCCGCAGCCGACGTCTAGAACCTTCATGCCTTTGGTGATGCCGAGTGTCTGGACGAGCGCCTCACCGCTCTCCCTCATGCTTGCGGCAATGCGCGTAAAGTCGCCCTTTTCCCACAACGCTTTGTTTGGATTCGTCACGATTTCTTGCTCCTTGTTCGTCTTACACTGCAGGTTACGCGGCGGGGTCAGTCAGCTCACGGTTTGCGCGCCAAGAGCGAGATGCTTTTGACGCCCCACTTCGCCGTCGCGCTTCGCGCTCGGTCCGACGTGAAGTGGTACTCGTGGTTCTCCTGCAGGTCCTCGACCCGTAGGCCCGCCGCCTCGATCAGCGTGCGGTAGTCGTCTTGCTGGGCGGCGCCACCGATGCAGGCCGCCCACAGGTCGGCGTTGCACACGACACCTTCGGGCAATGGCTTCTCGGTCACGATGTCGGCCATAGCGAGTCGCCCGCCCGGGCGGAGTAGGCGAGCGACCTCCGCGAAGACGCGCGCCTTGTCGGGCGCGAGGTTGATCACACCGTTCGAGATCACGCAATCGAAGCGACCCGCCTCGAGACCGGTAGCCTCGATGTACGCTTCCTGAAAACGCACGTTGTCGAAGGTGCCGCGTGCGAGCCGTCGCGCCTTGTCAAGCTGCGCTGCGGTCATGTCCACGCCGACCACCGAGCCGCCAGGTCCCACGCGCAACGCCGCCAGGAAGGTGTCCATGCCCGAGCCGCTCCCCAGATCGACCACCCGCTCGCCCGATTCGAGCCGCGCCAGATGGAAGATGTGGCCGACTCCGGCAAACGACTCAATCGCTTCGGCCGGAATACGATCCAGGTCGGCTGGGGCGTAGCCGAGCCGCTCGGCCATCATCCTGCCCATTTCGAAGTGAAAGTCGGCTTGCGGTGTCTTCGCCACCGCCGTGTACATCTCCTTGACCTTGGCCTCGAGGGCGCTGCGATCGACCGTTACCTCGTTCATGGTTCGCCTCGCGGTGCACGACCCGGGCCAACCCGTCATCGGCCAAGAGCACGCCCAATGCCCGCAAGATCTCGCGCGTCTCGACGCGGGGGCCCCACCCCTTTTGGACATCGCGTCATGTCCTTTCGGATATGGTGAGCTCGAGATTGCGCGGAGGCGCGCCCGGCTCGATAATTGCTGGCTAGGTAGCGTGTTCGAAGAGCTCGATCGGAGACTTCAGTACGGTCCGGCGATGCGGGTCGAGCGTATCGCCGAGGCCGCCTTCTTGGGCGCTGCCTTTTTCACGGCTGATGCGCGCTGGGCGTGGGTCACGTTCGTGCTCACGGGCCTGCAGGTGCTCTCACCGCGTCTCGCGCCATTCGCGCTACTGACAGCCGCGCTGTCGCGCCCGAAGCCTGGGCACGCGCTCGGGGATCTCTACTTCGACCTGTCAGGCAGCCGCGGCGCGTGCGCCATGGCGCTCCTGGTTCAGGCAGCAGCGCTGGCGCTCATTCATACCGGCCACGTTACCGCCGGCATGCTGCTGCTTGCGATGCCCGCCGCTTCGTTCTTGCTCGCGCCAACGGTTGGTTTCTGCAGCGGCTGCGCCTGCTACGTGGTCGGACGCGACGCACTGGTCAAGCTCGGCATTCTAGGAAGGTTTCAGGATGGCTCACGCGACGTCGACATCGGCCCGGGCCCTACCAGTCATCAATCATAACTGCGCGCTGCGTCGCAACGTGCGCGTGCAGCCCTACGGGCGTTGCTCGGTGTGCTCCCTGCACCTGCCGCAGTGTCTCGCCTGGCAATCGAGCGCGTTCAGCTTCTTCATCGTGATCTTCGCGCTCGTCCCGCTAGTGGTGAGTGAGCTGTGGGTCGTGCGCCTCAGCGTCGCAGTCGTGCTCGGCTTGCTGGTGCTCCAGGGGATGCTCCACCACAAACGAACCGACGAGCTGATCCTGGGTCAGCACCGCCTGAAACGACTCTCTGAAGGCCTGGAAAAAGAGGTCGACGCGCGCACCGCGAAGCTGCGCGAAGCGAACGCCGCCTTGGCCAAGGCCAATCTCGAGCTCGAGGATCTGGCGCGTGAGCGTGAGAAAATGGTGCTCGACGTCTCGCACGACCTTCGAACTCCGATGACCAGCGTCAAGGGCGCCGCCCAGAACTTACTCGACGGCATCGCCGGAGCTCTCACGGACGCACAGCGCGACTACGTGGAGATCGTTCACGAGCACGCTGGACGCCTCGTCAACGCAGTCTCGGAGCTGCTCGAGCGCGCCCGTCGCAGTGGCGCCGGTGTCGAGCTCACTCCTGCGACCATCGACATGGCCGAGCTAACGCAGGATGTCCTGCGCGGGCTCCAGCCGATCGCCGATCAGAAAGGAGTCCGGGTCGTTTTCCAAGGGCCGGCGCTGAAGTGCGCGGCCGACGCCGAGAAGCTGCGCAAGGTGGTCGAAAATCTGGTCGGCAACGCCATCAAGTTCACCGAGCGCAGCGGCGAGGTTCGCGTGGCGCTCGAGCAGCGCCCGGGCGAGGTCCGCCTGATGGTCAAGGACACGGGCATCGGCATGGATGAGAGCGAGCTTTCGCGCGTATTCGAGCGCTTCTATCGTGCATCGCCCCAGCCAGGCACGGGCCTGGGCTTGGCCATCGCGCGAGACCTGGTGCGCCTGCACCGCGGCGAAATCACGGTGAGCAGCCAGCGTGGTGTCGGTACCGAGTTCGCGGTGTCGCTGCCCGAAAGCCCTCGATGACGGAAGCCACACGCGCCACGTTGCTGGTGGTCGACGACGACCCCGTCATCACCAAGATCGTGGCCGATCGCTTCAGGGTCCTCGGCTACCGAGTCCTGACCGCCGCTTCGGGGCAGGCGGCGCTCGGCAGTATCGACGAGCACCACCCGGATCTGGTGCTGTTGGATCTGCAGATGCCGGGCCTCGACGGCTTCGGTGTGCTCGAGGAGCTGAAAAGCCGCGCCGACGCACCGCCTACGGTCGTCATCACCGCGCATGGCAGCATCCAGGCCGCTGTGCGCGCGGTCCAGGCGGGCGCTCAAGACTTCATCGCCAAGCCGTTCGATGCCGCACACCTCGAGCACGTCGTCGAAAGCGTGCTCGAACGCGCTGGCATGCGGCGACGTCTCGACACCCTCGAGCACGAGCTGTCGTCGCGGCACTCGCTCGTGCTCGGCTCCAGCCGGGCCATGCGTGAAACATTCGACATCGCCATGCGCGCGGCCGCCTCCGATGCCACCGTGCTGCTGGTCGGTGAAAGCGGAACGGGCAAGGAAGTACTGGCGCGCGCCATCCATCGCGCCAGCAAGCGCGCCAGCGGTCCGTTCATCGCCGTCAACTGCGCCACCCTGGGCAGTGAGCTCCTCGAGAGCGAGCTGTTTGGACACGAGCGCGGCGCGTTTACGGGCGCGATCAAGGCCAAACCCGGCAAGGTCGAGCTGGCGCGCTCGGGAACGCTCTTCCTCGACGAAATCGGCGAGGTGGCATCAGGACTGCAGGCCAAGCTGCTACGTGTCCTGCAGGAGCGCGAGATCGAACGGGTCGGCGGAACCAAACCCATGGCCGTCGACGTGCGCGTCATCGCGGCCACTAATCGCGACCTGTCCGGAGAAATTGCGGCACGCCGCTTTCGCGAGGACCTCTACTATCGCCTGAACGTGGTCTCGCTGCGCATGCCGCCGCTGCGCGATCGCAAGCAGGATATCGACGCGCTGCTCGAGCACTTCTTGAAACGATTCAGCGCCGATGCCGGGCACCGCGAGCTGCGCTGGTCGGTCGACGCCAAGCGCCTCCTTGCCAACCACAACTGGCCCGGCAACGTGCGTGAGCTGGCCAACGTCGTAGAACGCGCGGTCGTGCTGGCACAGTCCGACGAGATAGGCGTCGAAGATCTCCCCGAGGAAATCGTCGAGGCATCGACTGCCCCACCGCGAGCCTCGACGCACACGCCACCAAGCTACGGCGAAGCCGTGGCGGAGGCCAAGCGAGCCATCATCCGCGATGCGCTGCAGCGAACCGACGGCCATCAGACCCGAGCCGCTGAGCTCTTGGGCATGCGCCAGCCGTATCTGGCACGCCTCATGAAGAACCTCGGCATGCGCGACGAACGCGGTGGCGCAGGCGGCGATAGCTGAGCTGAGCGCGGCATTGCACCTCGTAGCGACGACGCAACGATCCGCGGCATTGCATAGAGGCCCAGATAACGGGCGAAGCTGGCAATCGGTTCCTTGGCCTATGGGAAGCAAGAAGTCATCGTGGCGCAGAAACGTGGGCAAATAGGCAAGAATCGCGCAATCGTGCCTTCGGAATGATAATCGCAGCACCCTGCCGCCACGAAGGCTCGGATGGGCATCCGGTTGCAACACCTGATCGCCACCGACGCGAGCGGCGAAGCGAACTGGCCGTTCGAGTAGTGAGCTTACCCGTGGCCGACTCTCGCAAACCAACCCCCAGCGGCACGCCGTCCTTACAACCGCCGCCACCGTCGAGTGGCCGACATGTGCGGGGAGCCGCGCTCGTCCCACCCGTGCGGCTCTTGACGCCGGCCGGTTCGTTCGAGCTCAACGTCGACGAGGCGGTCGTTGTGGGGCGGTGCTCGTCGTGCGATCTCGTTCTCGAGGATCCTCTGGCTTCGCGGCGTCACATCCTCATAGTTGCGTCACGCGATCAAGTGGATCTGGAGGACTTGAAAAGCAGAAATGGCGTGTACGTGAACTGCGTTCGAGTCGAGCACGACGTGCGTCTCCACGAGGGCGACCGAATCGTCCTGGGAACGACGGAACTATCCATTTTCTCCACTCAAAGTTCGTAAACTGATCGTGGGTTGAAGTGCCGGCGCCGCAGCGGCGAGGACTCGAACCTCCAAGCCAGTTACGGCGCCGGCTCAACCGACGAGTGCGAGGACGGGGCAATCTGCACCAACGAAGTCTTGAGTGAGGGCGCGCTGGCGCCGCGCCGCGTTGAGGACTCTCAGGCACCTGACCTTGCCTCGCGGACTAGCCAAATCGCCACGCTTGAGGCAAAGCGCCGCGACGAACTGGGCCGAGTTGGAGCCTTTCCATAGTCCGACTCCCTCAGGCTGAGCGCAGTGCGAGGGAAAAGTCGCACCATCACGCGGCATCGCGGCGTCGGCGCGAGCGTGATACCTTGAAAGCAAAGTGTCGCGCAGCACGCCGCCCGGTGTTCATGAGCTCGGCCAGAACGAGTCCCTTGCCGTAGACTCCGGTTGGTCAACGGTCCCTCCGGCGCCTGCTCGAATCGCCGGTCCGGAACTGTCATCGAGTGCCACGGCCGAGAGGCCGCTCGACCCCACTCCTTCTCCTCTCCAGGCTGCAGTCACCCATGTGGAACCGAGTGGGGTGAAACGTTTACCCACGAAGGGCCGCGCTCACGGCACCCTGCTGGGTGTCGCTCCACCCCAGCCGGCAGAGGCGACGGTTCCGTCCCTACGCAGCGCGGTCGTCGTGCACTCGGGGGTCGCGATGCCAGAGGCGCTGCCCATTCCCATCGCCCCGCCAGCTCGAGCAGCTATCCCGGTTCCAGAAGAGCCTGGCAACGTCGAGCGTGATGCAGGACTTGTGATCCCTGTCCCCGACAGTGACGAGGAACCAACCATCGATCAAGACGCTCTCATGGCCTTCAAGCCCCTTGTCGCACCCGTTGCTGTGGTGTCTCCCGCCGCCGCTCCCCGCCTGGGTGAGCTGATGGCCAGTCGGGTGCGCTTTGTTGGGGGTGAGCGTCCGCTCTGGGGCATCCTGGCACCGCTCGCGTGCCTGCTCGTCGTTGCTACAGCGTCGGCAGCCATGTTCGGCGGTTGGCGCCTCGGCGTGGCGAGAAAGGCCTCTGCGCCGACAGAGGCTCGCGTGGTGTCGAGCCCTGAAGCCGCTTCCCAGGCAGCGGCCCCGCAAGTTGGTCCCGAAGTCGTTGCCCCCGACGCGAAGTCGCCCGACGGGCAAAGCGCCGACGCCGTGCTGGCTCAGGCAATCATGGCTTCGGAGAAGAAGCGCCAGGTGGCCAAGCTCCTTCGGGAAAGGCTTGGGCGCGATCCGGCTGCGATCAAGGACAAAGCCATTCTTGTCGAGCTTCGCAAGCTCATCGCGGATCCTCAGACGGCGCACGAGGCGCTCGCAGCCGTCGCCGAACTTCCAGGCCCCCTCAGCGCGGACCTTCTCTACGAGGTCTGGACCGCAACACCGAATCGCACCGAAACGACTGAGTTGGCGCGGGCGCTGGTTCTCAGCCGCGACGTGCGCGCCAGGGCCTCCGAAGCGCTCGCGATCGCGCTGGACTTGCGACTGGCCGAAGCATGCGATTCCGCTCGGGCGCTCCTCCCTCGGGCGCTACAGGCCGGCGACCGGCGCTCCCTCCACCTGCTCTTGAAGCTGAAGAAGAAGCAGGGCTGCGGTCCAACGAAGAATCAGGACTGCTACGCTTGTTTGCGAGAGGGCGGCGAGCTCGATGCCGCGATCAAGGCAGTACAAACACGCCGCGCGCCGAATCCGCTCAATGGGCCTTGAGCGGCGCGTCAAGCGAGCACCGCAGTAGCGAGCAAGAACGAGAGCTGAGGGGCCGACCGTCGGCGCAAGCTTCACTCGCACCCAAGACGATCATCGGCAGGCCCTTCTGGGGCAGATTTGCCCTTGAGCAATTCTGTACCAATGAACGCGTAGCAGACTGGTGCGGCTGAGGCATTTCTGCTCCGACGCCGAGTGATTCAGTTAAGTCTCCCGGAGTCGCGTTGGCGGCTCCCCATGTGCGTGCGCGACTGGGAAAGCCCCGGCCCTTACCGACTTCTGGCAATGTAATTGGATCGGGTGACTCCAGCGCTTCTGGCATGTTTGAAGCAGCAACTTGCGTCGCGCGCTGCTCTGTACGTCCGGGCGCAGTCTATTCAGGACAAATAATTGGCACCAACATCGTCCCACCCAGCTACCGACCAGGTCGCGTCGAAGGTGTTGATCGTCGATGATGTTCCCGCGAACCTCGTCGCCCTCGAGGCAGTGCTGGAAGGTCTCCATTGCGAGATCCTGGCTGCACGCTCGGGTGAGGAAGCGCTGAAACTAGTCCTGCGGCACGCGCTCGCGGTCGTGCTGCTCGACGTGCGGATGCCGGTGATGGACGGCTACGAAGTAGCCCGTCTGATTCGCATGCACTCCGCTTCACGTGATCTTCCGATAATCTTCCTCACCGCCGAAGCAAGCCGATCTGGCGAGCATGAGCTTTTGGGATACGATTCTGGCGCGGTCGACTTTCTGTTCAAACCCATCGATCGCCAGGTTCTCCGCAGCAAGGTGCGCGTATTTCTGGAGCTTCACGCAAACCGGCGTGCGCTGTGGGACGCCAACGCCCGACTCGAGGAGCTGAACGCCAAGCTCTTGAGCCTGGTTGAAACCGAGGCGGAAGCCGCGCGCAGGCTTCGCAAAGCCAACGAGGAGCTTCGAGAAGTCGAGCGCCATCGAAACTCGGCTCTACGAGCCCTGGAGGCGACGCAAACTCACCTTCTGGACGTCGCGGTCCTGACAGCCCTCGCTCGGATCCCGTCGCACACGGCGAGCGTGAAGCAATGCATGGCGTCGGCACTGGTCATGGTCGATCATCGCATCGCGCCTCAGAGCCAGCTCGCCGTTGTACTTCGGCCGCCCGACACCCTGCGCTGTCATCCGGTGTTGCTCAAGCAACTGCTTTTCAACGTCATCTCAGGCGCCTTGGATGCCGTTCGCGATCGCGGCAACGTCAGCATCGATGCCGGGGAGGTTGAGGGCGGCTTCGTCATCAGCGTCTTCACCAAGGCCTGCCGCGATGCTCACGCCGCGTCGGAAAGCCGGCCGGAGGCGCAGACGTCGCATCGCACGGAGGACGATGTCCGATTGAAAGCCATTGATTCGATACTCGCCCGCTACGGCGGAACGTTGGAACGGACACGGCTTCCCCAAGGCGAGACGCGAATAGCCGTTCACTTCCCGTGGAACCACTTCGCGCACCCTTGATCCAATATGCGTCGTCAGCACACGATCACGGGGTCTGGCGCAGACTATCCTACCTCCGTGCCTAGACGGGTCCCAAAAGCCGGCACTGCCCCCCACTGACTTGGGACCATGAGGACGATTCGACTAGGTGGCACGCGACTGGGCCTCGAGGGGCTGATACTCGCTGGCTTCGCGCTCGCGTTTTCCGGCTGCAGCAAGGCCAAGGCCGAGGAGCTGATCAAGGAGGCTTCGACGTTCGCCGAGCGGAGCAGCGCCGGCACGTTGCACTGGAATGTCGCCAGCGATGGCGCTGCTGCGCTCGTCGTGGAGAACCCGGCCGGCACTATCGAGAAAGGCAGCGTCACCGGGCAGCTCACTTTCGTCAGCGGCAAGGAAACCAAAACCGTGCCCCTCACACTCGACGAAAAGTCTGGCGTGCTCCGCGCCGACGGTCCGGATCTCGATCCGGAGGTCACGGAACTCCGATACGCCCTGTTACTGAACGGAAAGCCCTGGAGTGGTGCGCTACATGTGCCCGAGAGTGGAACGAAGGGCCTGGTCGAGACCGCCAAGTCCAATCCCAGCACGAGCGTCTCAAAGGGACCCAACGGCGGCGACGTGCAGGTCATCGATGGGCAGCGCTTTGAAATCGTCGCTGACTCCGGCAGCGGTGAGACGCGCGTCTACCTGCTGGACAACGGCAAGAAGCCCAAGAAACTGAAGCTCGCTCTCGACGCAGATCCGCCCAGACAGGTCGAGCTCGTGATGCACGAGGATGGCTACTATGTCACCACCCTCGAAGTGGCTCGCACGCCGCGCAAGGTCTCGCTCGTCGTGGTCGACCACGATGACGATGCCCACGTCATGGTCGTAGGCTATCGGCCGGGAGTGATCCTGGTCGTCGATCGCCGTCCCTTCTTTTGGGTCGAACGCGGCTGGGGCCATCCCGGCCTGGCGCGCGGCCACCACAAGGGCACGCCCTGGGGGCCGCCCGGTCACTTCAAGGACAAGGACGACAACGGTCACAAGGCTAAGGGCAAGGGCCGTTAGCCCGCGCTTCTTATTCGTGGGTCTCTTTGGGCGCGTTAGGTCGCGGTTAGCGAAGCCGACTGGCGCGCTTCGAGTGCTCGAAGGTGCGCCGTGAGCGCGGCTAGAATCATGCCGGCCGCTCGGGCTTGCTGCGCGCGGTCGTGAATGAAGTCTTGTTGAACGAATTGCAGGGACGGCATCGCGTCCACGACCGGTAGGAGCAAGAGATCTGGTCGCCGCCCACGCTCAGGCACATTGCTAAGAACAACCCAAAGCCGATGGCTGCTCAGCCGAGGGAGCTGCGCGGCGTGGATCACACTTTCGATCGTGTCGAACAGACCAACATCCTCCGCCTTGTAGCTCTCACCGGGGACGACATCGGCTGGGCCATGACAGAACGGGCAGGTGGCCTTCTGTTGGAGGCTGGCCCGCGCCAACCAAGCCCTGTCACACCTAGCGCACGCAGTCGGGAGGTGGGGATCCGAGGGCATGTAGGTGCATGGGAAGCACCGCGTCAGATTTATCATCCCACCCGCCATTCAGGGGGATGATAGGGTCGAACCAATGCAAGCCTTCCGTCGCGGGATCGTGGGCCTCGCGCTTCTCGCAGCAGCGCTGCCCCTGCCTGGGTGTGACGACGACAACGAAGGCGCGGGACTTTCCCCCGCGCAACAACACGGCGTGGGCGCCGCCTGCAGCGCCGATGCCGACTGCTTCGTGGGTGACACACGCCTCATGTGTTTGTCGTTCAAGGGTGGCTACTGCGGGCTCGAAGGCTGTCAGCAGGATGTCGATTGCCCTGCCGGTTCCGGTTGCGTCACCCATGACGACGGCAACAATTACTGTTTCTTGCTGTGCGTCGAGAAGTTCGAGTGCAACTACACGCGGCCCCTTGAAATCGAAGCAAATTGCTCGTCCAACATCACGTTTTCGGACGGTAACAAGAACAGCAAAGCATGCGTCCCACCCAGTTGACGATTGCTCGGCGCGCGCGTTGCCGTCAGAGAAAGAACGAGACTCCGACCGAGAGCGCGCTGGGCCAGCCGAGACGCATCGTCAAGCTCACCGTTTCGTTGAAGTGCAGGCGACCGCCAGCGTAGAAGACGAAGTCGAGATCGATGTCATCGTCGTAGTGATCGTCGTTGATCCGGAGCGCGAGGCCTGGCTCGCCAAAGACCGACCAGTTTTCGCTCAAGAAGAAGTTCCACTGCATGGCCACCGGCAGCCAGAAGATGTCGAAATTGTCGTCCCAGCCGCACACCACGCCGGCTCTGCGCCAATAGCGTCCGCACCAATTGTCGACGTCGTAACGCAGCCAATCGAGCCCGAAGCTGATCGCGACGCTGTTGTTGATGGTCTTGACGAAGCCGTTATCGACGATTGGAATCGAGCCACGGAATCCGAGCCCGAAGCCGGTGCCTCCGCCCGGACCGGGAACACCCCAGAGGCCCAAGAGGAGGTGGGGCTCGGCTTCGAACGAATAGTCGGCGTGTTGGCCGGGATTCTTGATGATGGATCTATCCGCGAGTGCGGACTCGGTCAGCGTCGATAGCGTGGCCGCGATGGCGAGTGGCGTGAGGTATTTCAGGAGCTGCTGCATCAGGGGCCTTCCCGAGACCAAGCTGGCCTCTAACTACTCGACGATGAACTCCACACGGCGATTCTTGGCGCGCGCTTCATCGCTGGTGCCGTCGACTAGCGGCTTGTCGGGACCGTAGCCTTCGGAGCTGAGCCGGTTGTTCCGGACACCCTTCTTGGCCAGGTACTGTCGCACCGACTCCGCACGCTCTTTGCTCAAGCGAACATTGACGTCTCGCGGACCGGTGTCATCGGTGTGACCCTCGACCCGAACCCTCTTGACCTGCGGATTGGCCTTGATGGTCAGCGCCACTTGATCGAGCAGTGAGTGGCTCTCTGGTTTGATCTGCGCCGAGCCATGCTCGAACTGCACCGTGTCCAGAATCTTGAATTGACTGTCCTCGTAGATCACGCGCGGATCACCGCTATCCGGACAACCGTCGTCATCCTCGGAGCCGTTGATCGTTTCCTTGGCATCGGGGCAGCGGTCCTGGTGGTCGGGAATGCCATCCTGATCGGTGTCGGGGTCCTCTTCGGGACACCCGTCATGATCTTCGTAGTTGTCGACGTCCTCACGTTCGTTCGGACATTTGTCACGACTGTCGGCGATGCCGTCGCCATCCGCATCGTGTGAGGTCGGTTGGTAGCGAACGCCGACGAACACCCGGAAGGTCGGGACACCGTAGCCGGCAAGCACGCCCACGCCAAAGCCGCCCATCACCTCCCACTCCTCATTGAGGTCGTGGCGCACGAACGGTAGCGCTTCGAGCGGGACCTCCTCCTTGTCGGTCTGTGCCAAGCCAACGGCGCCGGCGAGCTCGATGCCGAGCTCGGTCTTGCCGTCGATGCCGCCGATGCGATAGCCCAGCGCGGCGGCGTAGACGAACTCGCTGCCGGCATTGATGTTGGCGAAGCTGGTGCCCTCGCGGATGGCAACCCCGGCATTGGCTCCGAGCCGCAGCCCGCCGAAGAAGCGATGATCGAAGATGAGCTTGGGGACGACGCTGACGTTACGCGCTCCACCCGAAAAGTCGCCCGTGTGCGTGGGAGCACGAAGCTCGGCGGCGAGCGCAAGCCCGAAAGGGTCGTCGCGATCACGGAGGATGCGCAGCTTGGGCACGAGGCGCAGGTCGCCCAGCCCGGCGACCGAGGGATCGGCATCGCCACTCTGAAAATAGAGCGGCAGACCGAGGCCAACCGCGAAGGGATCCGCGAGCGAGACGGACGCCAAGAGGTCGAGCCCGAGCCGATGCCCGACGATGTGGTCGCGTAACTCTCCGTTGCCGTCAGCCGTAATCAGAGGGTTGTGGGCGTAGTTGAGGAATGCCCCAAACTCCCACGGATCGTCGGTCGCACGGGTTTCCGAGCCTTCGGACGTGACCCAACCGTCGTGCGTGACTGCTGGCTTGAAACGCTCCGCGTCCACTTGTGCTTCAGCAATGGCTGCTGCAAGGGTGATCGCGATTCCAACGAGCGAAGCTTGGAGAATACGCATCGATTGTTTTCCCAGCGAGCTATCTGCGTCGACGCCGCCTGATCGCGAGCAAACTCAGCCCCACGCCCAGCAACGCCGCGCCACGGGGCGTGCCGGTGCCGATTCCGCACGTGAACGCACCACCCTGCACGATTTCATCTGGATCGACCAGGGCCTCTGAACCAGAGCCTGGTCCCGCACTGCCGGTCACGCAGCGGCCATCCGGTCCGCAAGCCTGCCCCGAAGGACAGGAAGCGCCCGCGCCGTTGCACGGCGTGCACATACCGCCGCTGCAGATCAAACCGTTGCAATCCGCGTTCGAGCTACAGGTCCCGCCGCCACTGGCGACGCAGCGCCCAGCCTCGCAGGTCTCGCCCGCGGCGCAGTCCCCATCGGCAGTGCAGCTGGTGGCGAAGCGACACCTACCGCTGATGCAGCGACCTCCAGCGGGGCAATCGTTGTCGCTGGTGCACGCATTCACATTCTCGACCGCGTCGGGCACGCCGTTGCTGTTGGCGTCGGCCGCGACACAGTCAACGCGACCCCCCACATTGAGGTCGTTGCCCGTGTCGCCGACCGCCCTTACAAAAAGGTTGGCTACGCAGGCGGCGGTGAGGTTCGCCAAGCCGAGCTCGACGGCGCCTCCGACGTAACCATGCACGTCCCCGCCGAGCAGCAACGGATCCACGTCGGTCCCAACACCTCCCTCGGCACGGGCCGCGCCACCATTGTTGGCGGCAAAGTCCATTTGTTGGGTGCGATAGTCCCAGAAGCCTAGCACGGTGCCGTCGCCCGATAGGCCGAGCACGTGCTCGTAACCTCCAGTGGTTGGGTCCGCGGTGAACGCCGGGTCGATGTTGGTAGCGGCGGCCGAACCTCCGGTTGCCGTGCTGCCGTCAGCGTCGACGAAGAAATACAAACTCAGATCGGCGGGCGGCGCGCTCGTCGACGATACGTAGGCCCGCACCCAAAGGCGCGCCGTGTCGGTCACGGCGTAGACACTGCGAACGTCGACCGACTGCTCTGCCACGCCGAACGTTGCCCCGTCCCCCGCAACGTCCTCGTTGCCGAACGGCCACTCCGCTTCGCCGGTCGCATCGGTAGCGACGAGCTCCGACACGGACGGTGTCGTGCGAGCCCCAGACCAGGTTTGGGCGGATGCGACGCCCGTGGTGAGCAGCACCAGCGCCGCCAGTGACCCGGCGCAAGCGTGTGGCAATAAGGCCCGTTGGTGCCTCGTCCGGATGTCCATCCGCACCGTTCGTGGTGACGGCCGGTGCGCGATTATCACTCGGAGAGGGTGGGCTGCGGGGTCATGCCTCATTTGCGCACATTTCTGCACAACGACGACCTCATCACGTGCGGACGGGCCGACCGACCGATGCTGGCTCTAGCTCAACTTCTCTCCAGCGCTGGAGTCGAGACACTGATAATCGTGCGGCCTTACGACCACCAACGGTCGGATGAAATCGCCGATGATTCGCTCAAAGCTCTGCATTGCACTTGCGTTCGTGTTTCCACTGTTCGCCGGCTGCGGCGACGACGACGAGGAGCAGGCGTCGTGCTCGCTCACAGGCGAGTCCGGCTGCAAAGAGGGACAGGTCTGCGAGGAAGTCCAGGGTGGTGAGCCCGCGTGCTTCGCTCCTATTTCGATCAAAGGCAAAGTCTTCGATGCCCTTGACGAGAGCCCGATCGCCGGGGCTCACGTGATCGCACGCGACGCCAACGACGTTGCGGTTTCACCTGTTGCCATCAGCGACGCCAAGGGCCTGTACACCCTGCGTGTGCCGGTCAGGCGCAACGCTGACGGCAGCATCGCGCTGTCGGATACGGACGTGACGCTCCGAGCCGACGCACTCGGGTACCTCACCTTCCCCAAAGCGCCACGCACGGCGCTGCCCTTCGACATTGCTAGCGGTGCTGGCAACCCACCGGTCGTGCAGAACGCGGCGACGGACATCGCGCTGATCCCACTGGAGGATGCGTCGGGGCTCGGCAACGTGAGCGGCAAAGTGATGAGCGATAACCCCGGCGGCACACTGGTAGTTGCCGGAGGCTCGACGGGCCTGGCCGATCGCGACGGCGATTACACCGTGTTCAACGTGCCCGCCGGCAGCGTCGAAGTCTCGGGCTACGCGCCTGGTGTGAATCTCGAAACGAATACGGCCGAAGTCACGGCCAACGAGACCACGAGCGGGGTCAACCTGGGCGTACTGTCCGAGGCGACAGCCAGCGTCACGGGCAACATCCAGATCGTAAATGCGCCCGGCGGCTCGACGACCAGCGTCATCTTGGTCGTGGAAGAGACGTTCCAAGAGAACGTCGCGCGCGGCGAAGCACCGCCAGGCTTGCGCGCCTTTCCGGTTTCCGGGGACTTCTCGATTCCGAACGTACCGGACGGCAGGTATGTCGTGCTGGCCGCGTTCGAGAACGACGAGCTCGTGCGCGATCCGGACACCTCCATCGGCGGCACCGAGATCGTTCACATCACGGTCAGTGGCAGTAGCATGGAGGCTGGCGAGGGCTTCAAGGTCACCGAAGCACTGGCAGTCGTTTCACCCGGTGCCACGGAGATGGAGACCGTCTCCGGCACGCCGACCTTCGTCTGGGCAGACGACTCGTCCGAGGATAGCTACACGGTGGTCGTTTATGACGCTCTCGGAAACCTGATCTGGGAGCAGGAGGGGATCGTCGGACCGGGGGGTAATGCCGATGCCGAAGTCGAGTATGGCGGCGCCGCCCTCGAGCCCGGCATGATCTACCAGTTCCGGGCCACCTCCATCAAAGATGGCGTGCCGATTTCGCAGACGGAGGACCTGCGAGGCGTCTTCCTGTACGAATAACGCACGATGGTTGGGTCACAGCGCACGGGAATGCGGTTGACGGTCACTGGTCGACGAAGCCGCCGAGCTGAGCTGAGCCTGCTTGACCACTTTGTCGGGCAATTCGACCTCTCTCCATCGCCGCAGCGCATTCGGATCGTAGATGCACAACGGATGGTGTGCTGGCGACTCGCGCTTACTCCAGGGTCCGCCGCTCTCTGGATCGAACCACCGTCGGCATTCGCACTCGCGCCAGCTCGGGTTGTTCGCGCACTGGTGCCGCTCGACCTTCTGGAACGGCGGCGTTGCGAACCTGAGCTGCGCTAGCGGATTGACCCAGGCGACGACGAACAGGGTGTCGGTGCAGACGGCGACGCCGGTTTTGGGGTAGGTGCGGGCGAGCCAGGCGGCGAGTTTGTGGCGGGCGTCGCGGTTGATGGCCCAGGCGCGCGTGAGCGGCGTGCTGAGGCGGTGGAAGGGTGTCATCGGACGAGGCCTTGGGTTTCGCCCGAGAGGTATTTCAAGACCGAGACCAGGAACGGTTCGTAGACGGGGTCGACGCGGAGGGCGCCGGCGTTTTCCTTCAGGCGACGGTAGCGGGCCCAGACGGTTTCCTTTTCGGTGCGCTTGCGGGCGGGGCGGCCGGGCTTGCGCGTTGGTGTGCCGAGCATTTGCTCGAAGAGGCGGAGCTGGTTCGGTTCGTCGGGCTCTCCTTCCTCGTCGAGCAGGGCGGCCAAGCGAAGCAGCCGCTGAGCTGGAAAGGTGTTGGGTGGAAGGGCCGACAGACGCACGACGACCGCTGGCGCGAGATTTCGAGCCAAAATGACGGCGGTCGAAACGTGGCCCGGCGTCTTGCCGATGCGCGAGGCGATGACGGTCTGCGAGAGGCCTGATTCGCAAAGGTTCACGTACTTGCGGCCGAGCTCCCAGAGCGCGACATCCTCCTTCTGGACGTTCTCGACGAGGCTTTCGTAGACGCCGTCAGTGCGCACGACGAAGCACGGGACCTCGTCGACCTGAAGCCGGCCCTGCTCCTTCAGCAGGCGTAGCGCTCGGTAGCGGCGTTCGCCGGCCTTGATTTCGTAGAAACCGCTCGAGTCGGCGTCGCGTACGACCAGGTTTTCGAGCAGGCCGTAGGTAGCGATCGACTCGGCGAGCTCGGCGATGCGCTGGAAGGTTCTACGTGCTTGGTGCGCGTCGGGGCGAAGGCGGGCGAGCGGAACCATGATGATGTCCGACATGGGCCGGCCTCAGGCTTCCTTGACGTAGTAGAGCCTGCCGTCGCTGAGCTGGATGGCGCCTACCCCATCCTCAGTCGCCTTCTGTTTGCTGGCGCTGACTTCCTCGGCGCTCGCTTCACGGATGGCTTTGCCGGTCTCGAGCTCGACAAGCTGAGGCGCCACCTCACCCTGCTGCTCCTCCCAGGCTTTGCGAAAGGTGCAGAGCGGATGGTGTTTCCCCTCGACGATGCCGGCCCACTGCTGGCAAACGCAGCCAGCGGGCTCGCAAACGGGAGGGGGCGCCGGCACGGGCTCCGTATCGGGAGCTGCATCAGCCGCGGCTGGAGCGCTCGGCCCGTTCACCACGGCTCGCTCGCGCGGGGCATCGGGGCTGTGTCGTCGCTGCGCTTCCCAATGCTGCTTGTGCACGCAGATGGGATGGTGCTCGTCCTGCTTGCCCGCGGGCTTCTGCCATTCGCGACAGATGCATTCCCGAGGCGAAACCGCGTGATGGGTGCCGCGAACGACGGACCTTTCGATCGGCACGCGGGCGGACTTCTCGGGAGCTCGCGCCGTCCCGAGGATGCGACCACTCGGAGCGCGCAGCTGGGTGTCGCCGTGCTGCTCGAAGATGCGCTTCTTGAGCGCCTCCCTCGCGTCACGATCACGCCAGCCTCGGAACTCGCTCTGACTCAAACGATAGAGCTTCATCACAGTCCTTGCCGCATGGGCGTATGACCACCACGTGCGCGCGGCCCGCCCACGCCATCGCCGCCTCGCTCACCGGTGGTGACACGAACAATTGACTTGGCTCAAGAAAATGTTCTGGCCGAATTGCTGCAGCGCGGCCGGCTCCGACCAGCAATTGACGCCAGTGCTTCTTGGGAGACTGCCAGTGCCTGCTTCATGGTCGCCGTCGAAAGGCAGGCCAGTCATGGCAATGATGTCGGATTCCGAGGTGCGTAGCCTCGCGAACACGCTCGAAAACTACGAAGCGAGGGAAAAGCGTCGCGAGCTCGAGAAGCGCGAGGAGAGGAAGGAGAGCCAACGTAAGTGGATGGAGCTCCTTTACACCGGGGCTGGTGTCGCCGGCGCCGCGGGCATCGGCTTCATGCACGGCCGTTTCGAGGACGACCAAGGCAACTTCTTCATCCCGCGCACGACGTTGCCAGCCGACATCACCGTCGGCACGCTGGGCGTGCTGGTTGGCTTTGGGATGGGTTACATGGGCAAGCGGGAGGGCGGTAAGAAGGAAGAGGGCTCGGAAGCCGGGAGGGCTATTTTTCAGCTGTCTCGCGGCATCCTGGATGGCGCCACCGCCATGTACTTCCGCAAACACGCCCGCGCCGGAAAGCTGTCCAACAAGTTCTGGGCTGGCGAGCCCGAGCTGCTCGGTCCGCAGACCCACAACTATCCGTCCATCGGAGCCGCGCCACCGGTCAACGCCGCCATGACCGACTCGCAGCTTGCCGCTGCCCTTCGGCGAAACCTCTAGCCACTCACGGCCACGGACCAGACCGCACGTCATCCAACGAGGTGAACGGCGGAGCTCCATTCGCTCGAAATCAGTCCAAAGGAACCAGGAGAAACCGCATGTCCAGTTGGGAAACAATCATGGGCGACGACGATGACTTCGGCGAAATCGGTGCCGAGCTCGACCTCGTTGCAGGGATGGGCACGGCAGAAATCGTCGGCGGCGATGACGACGA